>CAYWUD010000044.1:0-11804 GCA_964461355.1 uncultured Pseudomonadales bacterium
GTACACATTAACCTTGAGCCCTACCCTGACTATCGCGGCACACCGGTCGTCGGTGCCTGGCTGTGGGACAGCAATTTCGGCATGGGCCTGATTACCGAGATCGACGAAGATCAGGCTTTCGGTACCTTGCACCAGATTCGTACCGTACTGCTGCTGTCGCTGCTGCTGACCACCCTGCTGTTTCTGCTGGTCGCACTGATCGTGCAATGGATGCAGCAACGCATGCGCCGGCGCCAGCGTGAGTTCAAGCGCCTGTTTGAAAACGCCGGCGATCCGCTGCTCGTTGCCGACCCCTACACCCTGCGTCTGATCGCCTGCAACAGCAAGGCCTGCCAGACCCTCGGCTACAGCCACGAGCAGCTGCTGAAGCTGCAGCTCAAGGATCTGGGGGAAGAACATTTCCCCGGCGAACTGGAACAGCGCATCCAGCTGCTGCTGCGCAGCGGCAGCAGCGTCTTTGAAGCACAGTATCTGCATCAGAACGGCAGTACGGTGCCGGTCGAGGTCAACTGCCAGGTCATCGAACATCAGGAACGTACGGCACTGCTGATCAGTCTGCGCGACATCAGTCATCGCAAGGCGATGGAAGCCCAGCTCAAGGCTCAGGCTCAGACCGACCTGCTGACTCAGCTGCCCAACCGGATCGCCTTCGACGAGCAGATTCCGCTGCAGATGAAACAGCAGGCTGCCGAACAGGGACAGCTGGCGCTGATCTTTATCGGCCTGGATGAGGTCAGCATCATCAACGACACCCTCGGCCACATGATCGGCGATCAGGTGCTGATCAAGGCCGCCCAACGCATCAGCGAAACCATTCCGGCCGGCGCCTGTCTGTATCGCTTTGAAGGCGATGTCTTTGTCTGCTCCCTGCGCCTTGGCGAGCAGGACACACCCGACACGATGATCAACAACCTGACCCGCGCCTTTATCCAGCCCCTGAGCGTGCACGGCCGTCTGCTGCACCTGACCGTCAGCATCGGCGTTGCCCGCCATCCTGAAGATGCCGGCAAGCTGGTCGAACTGGTGCGCTGCGCCCATAGCGCCATGCATGCCGCCAAGGGGCTTGGCGGCAGTCGCTGGGTCGCCTACACGCAGGAGATGCAGGCCACCTATCAGCTGCACCTGGACATCAAGAATGCGCTCGGTAACGCCCTGCGCCAGGGCGAGTTCAGCCTGCATTACCAGCCCATCGTCGATGCCAAGACCGGCCTGATTGTCGGTGCCGAGAGCCTGCTGCGCTGGCAGCATCCGGACCTTGGCATGGTGCGGCCCGACCAGTTCATCCCGATCGCCGAAAATTCGGGACATATTATCGAGATCGGTGCCTGGATCATCGACGAAGCCTGCGCCACCATTGCCGAACTGCGCGCGCAGGGGCATACGGATCTGCGCATCTCGATCAATCTGTCACCGGTACAGCTCCTGGCTGCGGATATTCTGGGCACCGTGCGCAACGCCATCGGCCGCTACGGGCTGCCGGCCAGCGCACTGGCAATCGAAATCACCGAAGGACTGTTTATCGAGGACACCACCGCCGCACTGGGGACGCTGATGGCATTGCACGATCAGCAGATCGCTCTGTACATGGACGACTTCGGCACCGGCTATTCGTCCCTGAGCTACCTGACGCGCTTCCCGTTCCATACCCTGAAACTCGATCGCAGCTTTGTCACCCATCTTGAACAACGCAGCAAGGATCGCCATCTGGCCAGCAGCATTATCGCCATGAGCGAAAAGCTTGGCCTCCGAGTCATTGCCGAAGGGGTCGAAACGCCCTGGCAGCAACAGTTTCTGGAGCAGAACGGCTGCCACCTGTTTCAGGGCTACCTGTTCTATAAGCCGATGGACAAGCAGACCCTGCTCGAGTGCCTGAAAATCCAGCGCCAGCAGAGCGCCCGGGGCAAACCGCTGAACCTGTTCAAGACCGCAAACCGTCCCGTGGCCCAGGTCAGCAAATAGCCAAGACCCGCGCACCGTCCCGCGGAACAGGATACACTGGCGGCCGTTGCCGCAGTCCGGAAGTCATATCATGAGTCAAGCGCTGCTACGTCCGACCCTCAGCCGGGGACAACAAACCGACATCTGCCGGGTGATTGTCAAGGTTGCCCAGATGCTGGCCGAGGCCGGGGCGGAAACCCGCATTATCGAACAACTCAGTGGCCGCCTGGGACGGGGGCTCGGCGTTGAAAGCATCGAGATGGCCATCTCCTCCAGCGCCATTGTGCTCACCACCCTTTACCAGAGTCGCTGCGTGACCACTACGCGGCGGGTACGCGCGCACGGCATCAACATGCATGTGGTCTGCGAACTGCAGCGTATCTGCCTTGAGGTCGAACAGGGGCATTACAACCTGCAGCAGGTCCGTGACGAAGTCGCTGCGATTCAGCCGTTTCATTACAACCGCTGGCTGGTCGTGGCCATGATCGGCCTCTCCTGCGCCAGTTTCAGCCTGCTGTTCGGCGGCGACTGGCCGGTGTTTCTGGTCACGCTGCTGGCCGCATCCAGCGCCATGGCCGTACGCCAGCAACTGCACCACCATCAGCACAACGTCCTGCTGATCAGTGCTGCCACTGCCTTTGTCGCCACCCTGATCGCCAGTTACGCCACCATCTTCAAGCTCGGCCAACAGCCCTATCTGGCCATGGCCGCCAGTGTGCTGCTGCTGGTACCGGGCTTTCCGCTGATCAACGCGGTATCCGATCTGGTCAAGGGTTACTTCAATATGGGGCTGGCCCGCTGGGGCACCGCAACGCTGATTACCCTGAGTGCGGCGGTTGGCATCATTCTGGCCATGAACCTGACCGGTATCTGGGGGTGGGAGCTGTGAGCGATCTGTTGCTGCTGCTGGCTCGTGACGCCTTCTGGTCGGCCATTCCGGCGGTCGGCTTTGCCATGGTCTTCAATGTCCCGCCGCGCCTGCTGCCCTACTGCGCGTTCGGCGGCGCCTTTGCCCACAGCCTGCGTACCACGCTGATGCTGCAGGGACTGAGCATCGAATGGGCCACCCTGATCGCTTCGACCACCATCGGCTTTATCTGTGTCTGGTGGGCCCGGCGGCTCCGGGTGCCAAGACCGGTGTTCTCGGTGGCCTCGATCATTCCCATGATCCCCGGTACCTACGCCTTCAAGACCATGATCGCGATCGTCGAGCTCAACCATCAGGGGTTTTCCGAAGCACTCTTTACCGCAGCCATGGAAAACGGCCTGAAGGCGCTCTTTATTCTCTGGGCTCTGAGCGTGGGCCTGGCGATCCCGGCGCTGATTCTCTATCGCACCAAACCGGTTATCTGAGCGGACACTAAAAAGCACCCATAAAAAAACCCGCTCGGCATGAGCGGGTTTTTTCTGCACCGATGCGCTTAGATCATCTGTGCCTTGGCCGCAGCCACTTCCTTGATGGACAGCTTGATACGACCACGCTGGTCGACATCCAGAACCACCACTTCAACTTCCTGACCTTCGCTCAGTACGTCGGTCACGGCATTGATGCGCTCCTGGGCGATCTGGCTGATGTGCACCAGACCATCCTTGCCCGGCAGGATGTTGACGAAAGCACCGAAATCAACGATGCGCACCACCTTACCGGTGTACAGCTGGCCGGATTCGACATCGGCAGTGATCGCCTTGATGCGGTTCAGAGCAATATCGGCAGCTGCCTTGTCGACCGCGTAGACCTTGATCACACCGTCGTCGTTGATATCGATCTCGGCACCGCTCTCTTCGCAGATGGAGCGAATGGTCGCACCACCCTTGCCGATTACGTCGCGGATCTTGTCCTTGTCGATAGTGATGGTGGTCATGGTCGGCGCGTTCGGGCTCAGTTCGGCGCGAGACTCGCTGATCACTTCATTCATCTGACCGAGGATGTGCAGACGCGCATCACGGGCCTGTTCCAGCGCGATCTCCATGATCTCTTCGGTGATACCGGTGATCTTGATATCCATCTGCAGCGCGGTGATCCCTTCGTCGGTACCGGCTACCTTGAAGTCCATGTCACCCAGGTGGTCTTCGTCACCGAGGATATCGGTCAGTACGGCGAACTGATCGCCTTCCTTCACCAGACCCATGGCGATACCGGCTACCGGCGCCTTCATCGGCACACCGGCATCCATCAGCGCCAGACTGGCACCACAGACAGAAGCCATGGAGCTGGAACCGTTGGATTCGGTAATCTCGGAAACCACACGGATGGAGTACGGGAACTCGTCCTGATTCGGCAGCATCGCCTGTACACCGCGACGGGCCAGGCGGCCGTGACCCACTTCACGACGACCGGTAAAGCCGATACGACCACACTCACCCACAGAGAAGGGCGGGAAGTTGTAGTGCAGCATGAAGTGATCGCGACGCTCGCTTTCCAGCGCATCGATAATCTGCGCATCGCGTGCGGTACCCAGAGTACAGGTCACGATCGCCTGAGTTTCACCCCGGGTAAACAGGGAGGAACCGTGGGTACGCGGCAGCACGCCGGTTTCGATATGCAGCGGACGCACGGTCTTGGTATCGCGACCATCGATACGCGGCTGACCGTTGATCACGTTCTGACGCACCAAGGTCTTTTCGATGCTGGCGAACAGCTTTTCGACTTCCTTGGCGTCCACACCGGATTCTTCGGTCGCAAACTGCGCAACGGCAGCGCTACGCACTTCACCCAGACGGCCATAACGCTGCATCTTGTCGGTAATCGCGTAAGCTTCGGCAATGGCGCCCTTGTAGGCGTCACTGATTGCAGACTTCAGCGCGCTGTTTTCCGCGGCCGGCGCCCATTCCCAGACCGGCTTGCCGGCTTCGGCTACCAGCTCTTTGACCGCCTTGATGACCGCCTGATATTCCTGGTGGGCAAACAGCACCGCACCGAGCATTTCGTCTTCGGTCAGCTCATCGGCTTCGGATTCAACCATCAGTACCGCGTCTTCGGTACCGGCAACAACCATGTCCAGCTCGGATTTGGCCAGCTGTTCGAAGCTCGGGTTGAGGATGTAGCCTTCGTCTTCGGTGAAGCCCACACGCGCCGCACCGATCGGACCCTGGAACGGAATACCGGAGATGGCCAGCGCTGCGGAAGTACCGATCATGGCGGCCATATCCGGGTCGTTCTGCTTGTCGGTAGACATCACGGTGCAGATCACCTGCACTTCGTTCATGAAGCCCTTCGGGAACAGCGGACGGATCGGACGGTCGATCAGACGGCTGGTCAGGGTTTCCTTCTCGGACGGACGTCCTTCACGCTTGAGAAAACCACCCGGGATCTTGCCCGCGGCGTAGGTCTTCTCCTGATAATGTACGGACAGCGGGAAGAAGGGCTGACCTTCCTTCGCTTCCTTGGCGCCCACCACGGTACAGAGCACGGAAATATCGCCCATGGTGACCACGACGGCACCGGTAGCCTGACGGGCTACACGGCCGGTTTCCAGAGTGACGGTCTGGTTGCCGAATTGAAATGATTTGCGAACCGGATTCATTAAACCTGTCCTTTCCTTTAATTGATCTTGTGATCGCTTCAGGCTGTACCGGCCCACAGTAGCTGGCTGAACCCAGGCGCCTCGCAAAGCGCCTCGGTTCAGACAACTGACCGCCGATTCCGGCCAGACTGGAAAGCTCCCTTAACAAAAACACCGCATACGGCAACCAGGGCTGCCGCTAGCGGTGTTTTTTACCGGTGGCCGAAGCCACCGGAACCTGGTGCTGCGCTCAAGCTTAGCGACGCAGACCCAGACGTGCAATCAGCTGACGGTAACGCTCAACATCGTTACGCTTCAGGTAGTCCAGCAGCTTACGACGCTGGTTTACCTTGCGGATCAGACCACGACGACCGTGGTGGTCCTTGTGGTTGGTCTTGAAGTGCGGCTGCAGGCCGTTGATATCGGCGGTCAGCAGAGCAACTTGTACTTCTACGGAACCGGTATCTTTTTCGTCCTTACCGAACTCTTTAACGATTTCTACTTTCTGTTCAACGCTCAGCGCCATGATAGTTCTCCACTAGGAATATGCGTGATTGAGCCGGGAATAACCGTGCATATTAACAGTCACCCCGGGGTCGCCGCCTTGGGCGGCGAACAAGTCGGGTAGTGTACCAGAGCTTTACTCGCCCGTCCTGATCAGACGACGCGGAGCAACCAGTCCATCATCGGTGATCTCACCGACACCCAGAAACAGTTTCGGCTCGCCCTGCTGGTACAGGCGCACCATGCCCGAAAGCGGGGCCTGCGGCACCTGAACCGGCTGCCCGTTTTTCAGGTAATAGGCGGCATGCTCGATCAGCTCGACCGCCGGCCAGCTGTCGATGGAGGTATCGAGCGGCAGCAGGATCTGATCCAGCGCCTGATGACCACCACCGTCCCGAATCGCTTCGAGTTCTTCGAGCGTATAGGCCTGTGTCTCGTGATAGGGCCCGGCCTTGATCCGGTGCAGATCGGCCACATAGGCCAGACAGCCCAACGCATTGCCGATATCTTCGACCAGCGTGCGAATATAGGTGCCCTTGGAGCAATCGACCTCAAGTTCGAGCTCGTCGTTGTCAAAGCGCAACAGGCGAATCGCATGAATCTGGATCATCCGACTCGGACGTTCGATCTCCTTGCCTTCGCGCGCCAGCTTGTACAGCGGCTGACCGTTGACCTTCAGCGCCGAAAACATCGACGGCACCTGCTCGATGACCCCGGTAAAACGACCCAGCACATCACGGATCTGATCCAGATCGATATTGACCTCGCGGGTCTCTACCACCTCGCCTTCGGCATCGCTGGTGGTCGTACGCGCACCGAGCTTGGCCACCGTACGGTAGCTCTTGTCCGAATCCAGCAGGTACTGGGAAAACTTGGTGCCTTCACCGAGACAGATCGGCAGCACACCGGTCGCCAGCGGATCCAGGCTGCCGGTATGACCGGCCTTGGCGGCGCCGTACAGGCGCTTGACCTGCTGCAACACCTCGTTGGAGGAAGCGCCCTTGTACTTGTTGACGACAATGATGCCATCGACCGGACGGCCACGATTACGTCTTCTTCCCATCGTCAGCCTCTGTCGTTACTGCTGTTCATCCGACGCCGCATCCTTCGCCCGCGCCTGATCGATCAGGCTGGACAGCTTGCGGCCACGCACCAGGCTTTCATCGTAATGAAAACGCAGTCTCGGAATGATGCGCAGCTTCAGGCCACGCGCCAGTTCCGAGCGCAGGAATCCGGCCGCACCGGCCATTACCTGCAAAGCCTGATTGATCTCGTCGGCACTGTCCCGTCCCAGGAAGGTCAGATGCACATCGGCAAAGGCCAGGTCACGCGTGACCCGGACTCCACTGATGGTCACCAGTCCCAGGCGGGGATCTTTCATCTCATGCTGGATAATCTGGGCCAGATCGCGCTGGATCTGGTCCGCTACCCGCTGAGTACGACTGTATTCTTTTGCCATCGCGTATGCGTCCCCGGAGGGCGCGCGGCCCCCTTACAGGGTCCGCTGCACCTCAACCGACTTGTAGACCTCGATCTTGTCACCGACCTTGACGTCGTTGTAGTTCTTCACACCGATACCACATTCCATACCGTTGCGAACGTCCTGAACGTCGTCCTTGTAGCGGCGCAGAGATTCGAGTTCACCTTCGTAGATCACCACGTCATCACGCAGCACACGGATGCGCTCGTTGCGGTATACGGTGCCTTCGATCACCATACAGCCGGCCACGGCACCCAGCTTCGGCGAACGGAACACGTCACGCACCTCGGCCACACCACAGATCTCTTCACGCAGGTCGGAGCCGAGCATACCGCCCAGAGCCAGTTTGACGTCGTCGATGATGTTGTAGATCACGCTGTAGTAACGCAGATCCAGACCTTCGGCCTCGACGATACGACGGGCAGAAGCATCCGCACGAACGTTGAAGCCGATCAGCACCGCGTTGGACGCCAGCGCCAGGTTGGCATCGGTTTCGGTGATACCACCGACACCGCCGGAGATCACCTTCACCTGCACTTCGTCGTTGCCCTGCTCGCTCAGCGCGCCGGTCAGCGCCTCCAGAGAACCCCGTACGTCGGCCTTGAGGACGATGTTGAGGGTCTTCTTCTCGTCGGCACCCATGCTGGCAAAGAGGTTTTCCATCTTCGCCGCCTGCTGGCGTGCAAGCTTCACTTCACGGAACTTGCCCTGACGGAACAGCGCAATCTCACGCGCCTTCTTCTCGTCCAGAACCACGATCATCTCGTCACCGGCATCCGGGGTCCCGTCAAGGCCCAGGATTTCAACCGGAATGGACGGGCCGGCGCTGACAGCGGTCTTGCCGTTTTCATCCAGCATGGCCCGTACACGGCCGTAGTGCTGGCCAATCAGGACGTTGTCGCCCTTGTTCAGGGTACCGGCCTGTACCAGAACGGAAGCCACCGGACCACGCCCCTTGTCCAGACGCGATTCGATCACCACGCCCTTCGCCGGACCTTCGACCGGAGCGGTCAGCTCCAGTACTTCGGCCTGCAGCAGACAGGCTTCGAGCAGCTCGTCCACGCCCTGACCGGTCTTCGCGGAAACCTTCACAAACTGGGTGTCACCACCCCACTCTTCCTGAATCACATCGCGCTGCGCCAGTTCGCTGATCACACGATCCAGATCCGCCGATTCCTTGTCGATCTTGTTGATCGCCACCACCAGCGGCACACCGGCCGCCTTGGCGTGTTGAATCGCCTCTTCGGTCTGCGGCATCACGCCGTCATCGGCAGCCACCACCAGGATAACGATATCGGTTGCCTGCGCACCGCGGGCACGCATGGCGGTAAAGGCCGCGTGTCCAGGGGTATCCAGGAAAGTGACCATGCCACGCTCGGTCTGTACGTGGTACGCACCGATATGCTGGGTAATACCGCCGGCTTCGCCAGAGGCCACCTTGGCACGACGAATGTAATCGAGCAGGGAGGTCTTACCGTGGTCAACGTGACCCATGACGGTGACCACCGGCGCACGCGGCAGGGATTCGGCCGCAACCGCTTCGTCCTGCTCCAGGCTGTCCTCGATCGCATCGGCACGGATCAGGGTCACATTGTGGCCCATCTCTTCAACCACGATCGCTGCAGTTTCCTGATCGATGACCTGGTTGATGGTCACCATGGAACCCATGGTGAACATGGTCTTGATCACGTCAGCCGCTTTCACCGCCATCTTCTGTGCCAGTTCGGCCACAGTGATGGTTTCCGGAATGCTCACTTCACGCACAACCGGCGCGGTCGGACGGGTAAAACCGTGCTGGTTGTTGTCGTCACCGCCACGGCGGGACTGCTGCACACGCGCAGCCTTGCCTTTGACTTTTTTCCTCTTGCCGCGGCGATCGGCGCCGCTATCGTCGCGTTCGCTGCGGCCACGGCGCACACCACCGTCGCGCTGCTCGGCTTCCTGGCGACGACGACGCTCCTCTTCGGCCTTGCGACGCGCATCGGCCAGCTCCTGCGCTTCGCGCGCCTGATCGGCCTTGCGACGTTCTTCAGCCTGCAGGCGCGCCTGCTCTTCAGCATCGATCTGCTGGGCCGCCGCTTCGGCGCCCTTGCTCTTCACCGATACGGACAGCGACGCGCCATCGGCCTTGCGCTTGACGTAGGTACGCTTCTTGCGCACTTCCACGTTGACGACTTTCTTGCCAGCCTTGATCTTGCTGTGCGACTTGCGCTTGAGGGTAATCTTGCTCGGCTCAGCCTCGGCGTCCTGCTGGCCATGACTGCGCTTGAGGTACGCCAACAGTACCTGCTTTTCGTCATCGCTGACCGGCTGGCCGCCCTTGCTATGGGACAGGCCGGCATCCTGCATCTGCTGGAGCAGGCGCTCCACCGGAGCACCGACCACCTGAGCGAGTTCTTCTACGGTTACATCTGCCATTCACACATCTCCTCTGTCCGTGGTCGATCAGTTCTGGTTCTCGGTGAACCAGGGCGCGCGCGCGGTCATGATCAGCGCAGCGGCACGCTCCTCGTCCATCCCTTCGATCTCCAGGAGTTCGTCGATGGACTGCTCAGCCAGATCTTCCATGCTGACCACACCCTTGGCGGCCAGCTTGTACGCCAACTCGGAGTCCATGCCTTCCATCTGCACGAGATCATCTTCCGGTTGGGCGCCGTCGAGCTGCTCTTCGGCAGCGATTGCCTCGGTCAGCAGCTTGTCTTTTGCGCGCTTGCGCAGTTCGTTCACCAGCTCTTCATCACAGCCGTCGATCTCCAGCATCTCCTCCAGCGGGACATAGGCGACTTCATCCAGGGCGGTAAAGCCCTCTTCAACCAGCAGCTGAGCGAGATCCTCTTCAATCTCCAGCTGTTGCATAAAGCGCTCGACCAGACGGTCGGCTTCCTGCTGCTGCTTGGCTTCGGCAGCGGACTCAGTCATCACGTTCAGAGTCCAGCCGGTCAGTTCACTGGCCAGACGCACGTTCTGACCACCGCGACCAATGGCCTGGGCCAGGTTGTCTTCGGCCACGGCGATATCCATGGTGTGCTTCTCTTCGTCCACCACGATGGATGCAACCTCGGCCGGCTGCATGGCGTTGATCACCAGCTGCACCTGATCGTCATCCCAGAGCACGATATCGACGCGCTCGTTGCCCAGCTCACCGGAGACGGCCTGTACACGCGCACCGCGCATGCCCACACAGGCGCCGACCGGATCGATGCGACCGTCATTGGTCTTGACAGCAATCTTGGCGCGCGAACCCGGATCACGGGCAGCACCCTTGATTTCAATCAGCTCTTCGGAAATTTCCGGCACTTCGATCTTGAACAGCTCGATCAGCATTTCCGGACAGCTGCGGCTCAGAATCAGCTGCGGACCGCGCCCTTCGGTACGGATCTCGTGCAGCAGCGCGCGCACGCGAGTGCCCATACGGAAGCTTTCACGCGGCAGCAGATTCTCACGCGGCAGGAATGCTTCGGCGTTGTTACCGAGATCGACAATCACGTTGCCGTTGGCGACCTTCTTGACGGTACCGCTGAGAAGTTCGCCCAGCTGGTCGCGGTACTGCTCGACGACCATCGCGCGTTCGGCTTCACGCACCTTCTGTACGATGACCTGTTTTGCCGTCTGCGCCGCAATACGCCCGAAACCGACCGATTCGATCTCTTCTTCCCAGACGTCACCGATTTCAATGGCGTCATCCTTTTCCTTACCCTCTTCCAGGGTCAGGTGCATGCCCGGAAACTCGAAGTCCTCGTCTGCAACTACGTGCCAGCGACGGAAGGTCTTGTAATCACCGGTTGCGCGATCGATCACCACACGGATATCGATCTCGAATTCGTAACGTTTCTTGGTAGCGGTCGCCAGCGCAATCTCGATCGCCTCGAAAATCACTTCGGGCGGAACCCCTTTCTCGTTGGATACGGAGTCGACTACCAACAGTATTTCTTTGCTCATGTCTGCTTCACCTACTCTGAACCAGTCCTGTCCGTAGGCCCGGGGGCCGCCTTAAAACTGAGGAATGATGTTCGCTTTCTCGATGCTGTCGATCGGGAACAGATACTCGTGCTCTTCACACAGCAGCACCACTTCATCCCCTTCGACGCCCTGAATACGGCCCTTGAACTTGCGACGCCCCTCAAAGGGCGCACGCAGACGCAGGTTCACCAGGTGACCTTCGTGCTGGGCAAACTGTTCCAGATTGAACAGGGGACGATCCATACCCGGAGAAGACACCTCAAGGGTGTATTCGCTGCTGATCGGATCTTCCACATCAAAAATTGCACTCACCTGACGACTCAGCATGGCGCAATCATCGACGTTGACGCCAGTTTCGGCGTCGATATAAATGCGCAGCAAGGTGTGCCGCCCCTGTGACAACAGCTCGATCCCCCACA
>CAYWUD010000045.1:0-11762 GCA_964461355.1 uncultured Pseudomonadales bacterium
CTCGACAGTACCCGCAGCAGACGGGTCTGGGCCGATGCGGGCATATCGCCGATCTCGTCGAGAAACAGGGTGCCGCCATGGGCCTGCTGAAAGCGCCCCGGCCGCGCCTGACTGGCGCCGGTAAAGGCGCCCTTGGCGTGCCCGAACAGCTCCGCTTCGATCAGATCCTGCGGGATCGCGGCCATGTTCAGCGGAATCAACGGCCGTTCGGCGCGCGGGCTGTGCTGGTGCAGGGCCTGCGCCACCAGCTCCTTGCCGGTGCCGGACTCGCCGGTGATCAGCACGTTCAGGTGGGTATGGGCCAGCCGACCGATCGCCCGAAACAGGGCCTGCAGCGCGGGAGATTCGCCGATCAGCGGCGTGCTGGGCGGCTCCGTCGCGTGGCTCGGCGCGGGTTTGGGGGTACTCAGGGCGCGGCGCACCGGGTCGAGCAGCAGGTTGAGATCGAAGGGTTTGGCCAGATAGTCAAAGGCCCCTTCGCGGTGGGCGCGCACCGCACTGTCCAGATCCGAATGCGCGGTCATGATGATCACCGGCAGCTCGGGCCAGCGCTGCTGCACCCGCGCCAGCAGCTCCAGACCATCCATGCCCGGCATGCGGATATCGGACAGCAGAAGATCCGGCGGCCCGGCCTCCAGCGCCTGCAGCAGGGCGCCGGGGTCGGCAAAGCTCTGCTGTGCGTAGCCCGCCTTGGCGAGGGCGCGTTCAAGTACCCAGCGCATCGAGGGGTCGTCGTCGAGAATCCAGATCGTGGCGCTCATGCTCGGGGCTCCTGCAGCGGGTGAAAGGGCAGACAGAGGCTGAAGCGGCAGCAGCCCGGTTCGCTCTGACAGTGCAGGGCGCCGCCGTGCTGCTGGACGATGCCCTGTGCCAGTGACAGGCCGAGCCCCGAGCCTTCGGCGCGGCCACTGATCATCGGGTAGAACAGGCGTTCCTTCAGCGCTTCGGGGACGCCGGGGCCGTTGTCCTCGACTTCGACCAGACAGGCCAGACGGTGGCGCTGCCGGCCCAGCGTGACCTGACGCAGAATGCGGGTACGCAGCAGGATGCGTGCCTCCGGCGTGGGCGTGGCGGCCAGCGACTGACAGGCGTTGCGGGCCAGATTCAGCAGCACCTGCTGCAGCTGTTCGGGGTCGCCCTCGAGCTCGGGCAGGCTGGGATCGTAGTCGCGCTGCCAGGCAATGTGCGTGAATTCGGGGCTGTGCGCCAGCAGCAGACGCACGCGTTCGAGCAGCTGGTGAATGTTGACCGCCACACGCCGGGGCAGCTGGCGCGGGCCGAGCATGCGGTCGACCAGACGGCCCAGGCGATCGACCTCCTGCATGATGACCTGGGTGTACTCGCGCTGTTCCGGGTCGGCCAGCTCCATCTCCAGCAGCTGCGCCGCACCGCGGATGCCGCCGAGCGGATTCTTGATCTCGTGGGCCAGCCCGCGCAGCAGCAGGCGGCGGGTGGCCTGCTCGGCCCGGTCGCGCGCCTGGGCATCGAGTTCCAGGGCGCGATCGCGCGGCTGGAACTCGAGCAGCAGGTGCTGTTCCTGCGGCGTCAGGCGGTAGTCGAGGGTCAGGCTCTGCTCGCCGGGCAGCTGCCAGCGGCTGTTGTGATGGATACGGGTTTCGCCAGCGGCGGCCTGGGTCAGGTCGGTGGCAAAATCGGCCTCCTCACCCAGCAGGGTGCAGAGGTTCAGCCCCAGCAGACGCTGGGGGCTTTTGCCCAGTGCGCTGGTGGCGGCCAGGTTGGCATAGACAATGGTGCCGTCGGCTTCAAGTAGCAGCAGGGCGGCACTCAGTTGATCCAGACTGGGAGGGGTGATCTCGGACACGGGAATGGGCTACCGCGGAACAAAGAGCGCTAGCCTAGCACTTTTAGCATCTGCACCAAAATGGTGCAGATAGCTCAGCGGGCCTGCTGCAGGCGATCTTTCGGCCAGACCGGTGTCTGGGGCTGCATTATGCGGGTCTGCAGGTTGCCCTGGGCATCCTCGTAACTGACCAGGCGATCGCGGGGCCAGCGCGGTTGCAGCGCGGCGCCGGGTGTCACCGCCGGCTCTTCCTCGACAAAGGGCAGGAGGCTGATCAGATCGCCGAAGTCGGGCAGGATGCTGACGTCGTCTTCGTCATTGTGCCCCAGCGGGGCCGGACGCGGTGCGGTGGTGCGCTGTACATGCACGGTGTTGGTCTGTTCGATCAGTACCTTGCCGTTACCGTCAACGACCGTGGCGCGCAGCTGATGGCTGCCGCGGTCGATATTGGTGAACTGGTAGCGGGTGCCGCTGCCGTTCTGGCGCTGGCCGTCGAGGTAGAGCTGAACGCTGTGGCCCGGCTGCAGCGGCGGGTTGACGCTGATGCTGACGGCAAAGTCACCGGTGTTGCTGCGCACGGTGCTGTCGTGGGCGGGGCTGATGCTCAGGGACTGATAGCCTGCCTCTTCTTCCGCTGCCGGTGCCGGCTGGTACGGGGTGACCGGCGTGGCATCGATGGTGTTGGGAACCTTGATGTCGACGGTTTCGGCCTGCTGGTTGACGCCGGGGCTGTCGGTAAAGACGACATTGCCGTCGGCATCGACGGTCTTGTAGATCTGCGCCTGTACACTCAGGCAGCTGAGCAGCAGCGGAAGACAAAGCAGCTTGGCGTTCATGTCCGGTTCCCTTTGCAGTGATTCGTCTGAGTATATGTCAGCGTCGGCAGGGGCAGAATCGATGCCCGTGATTTTTGTGGCCGATATAAAAAAACGCGCCGGGCGGCGCGTTTTTTTCAGGTGTCGGCGAACGCTTACACGCTGTAGTAGAGATCGAACTCGACCGGGTGCGTGGTCATGTTGACGCGCTCGCACTCTTCGCGCTTGATGCCGATAAAGCTGTCGATCATGTCGTCGGTGAACACACCGCCCGCGGTGAGGAACTCACGGTCCTGATCCAGAGCGTCGAGCGCCGCATCGAGGCTTGCAGCCACGGTCGGGATCTCGGCGGCTTCTTCCGGCGGCAGATCGTAGAGATCCTTGTCGGCGGCATCGCCGGGGTGGATCTTGTTCTTGATACCGTCAAGGCCGGCCATCAGCAGTGCGGCAAAGCACAGGTACGGGTTGGCGGACGGGTCCGGGAAGCGCACCTCGACACGACGGCCCTTCGGGCTGGTGGTGTAGGGGATACGGATCGAGGCGGAACGGTTACGGGCGGAGTAGGCCAGCATCACCGGCGCTTCAAAACCCGGAACCAGACGCTTGTAGGCGTTGGTGGAGGGGTTGCAGAAGGCGTTCAGCGCGTGGGCGTGCTTGATCACACCGCCGATGTAGTACAGCGCGGTTTCGGAGAGCCCCGCGTAGCTGTCACCGGCAAAGACGTTTTCGCCGTTCTTGAAGATCGACATGTGCACGTGCATGCCGGAACCGTTGTCGCCGACCAGCGGCTTGGGCATGAAGGTTGCGGTCTTGCCGTAGGCGTGGGCGACGTTGTGCACGCAGTATTTGAGAATCTGTACTTCGTCGGCCTTGCGTACCAGGGTGTTGAAGCGCACACCGATCTCGCACTGACCGGCGGTACCCACTTCGTGGTGGTGTACTTCAATGTCCAGGCCCATCGATTCCATGGCGCCACACATGGCGGCACGCAGATCGTGCAGGGAGTCGATCGGCGGAACCGGGAAGTAGCCGCCCTTGACGTGCGGACGGTGGCCGAAGTTACCGCCTTCGAACACCTCGTTGGACATCCAGGCCGCTTCTTCGGAGCTGATCTGGTAGCTGGCGCCGGAGATATCGACCTTCCATTTCACGTCGTCGAAGACGAAGAATTCGGGTTCCGGGCCAAAGGAGGCGGTTTCACCGATGCCGGTGCTGCGCAGGTACTCTTCGGCGCGACGGGCAACAGAGCGCGGATCACGCTCGTAACCCTGCAGGGTGGCCGGCTCGACGATGTCGCAGCGCAGGATCAGGGTGCTTTCGTCGGTGAACGGATCCAGTACGGAAGAATCGTCATCGGGCATCAGAATCATGTCCGAGTCATTGATGCCTTTCCAGCCGGCGATGGAGGAGCCGTCGAACATCTGCCCCTCTTCGAAGAACTCTTCGTTCAGGATCTTGACCGGCAGGGTCAGGTGTTGCTCCTTGCCCTTGCTGTCGGTAAAGCGCAGATCGACCCATTTGACGTCGTTTTCTTTGATCAGTTGCAGCGTCTTTGCAGACATGAACCTTCTCCTTGATGCGGGGGCTGCGCCTCCGCAGATGTGTATTCGGGGGGATGTCGGGTGAACGGACTCCCCTGATAAGGTCTGATGTACTTCTGGTCAGTGTATAGCAAGCAGTGTGCCATCTGCCTGGCTTGCGGATCTTTTTTATAACTTGCTGATTTTGCAGAAGTTTGAGTTCAATCGGCAACGGCGTAGATGCCGCTTGAACAGCCTTGTCGTTCTGTGTGCTCCAGAATAGTGCGCTTTGCCTGTGCGTGCACCAAAAGAGCGCAGGGCTGCGGCGGCTGGCAGCGACGTTGCGGAAAGGTCTTATACCCCGGCGCTGCCCTTTGTCGAGCGGGTTTTGTACAATTGTCCGATTGATATTCACGTAGTAGCCGATGCCCGCATGAAGTTTCTGATCAAACTGTTCCCCGAAATCACCATCAAGAGCCCGCCGGTGCGCAAGCGCATGATCAAGCAGCTGCGCAAGAACATCCGCACGGTCCTGCGTCGGATTGACCCCGCGGTCGAGGTTGAAGGCGTCTGGGACAAGATCGAAGTCGAATGCGGTCAGGACCCGGTGATCGAGCGTCAGGTCACCGAAGCGCTGGGTCGTATCCCCGGGATTACCACCTATCAGGAGGTGCTCAGCTACCCGCTGACCGACCTCGACGACATGTTCGCCCGGGCTCTGGAACTCTACCGTGAGCCGCTGGCCGGCAAGACGTTCTGTGTGCGTTGCCGCCGCGCCGGCAAGCATGCCTTCAGCTCCCTCGAGGTCGAGCGCTATATCGGTGGCGGACTCAATCAGCACACCGAAGCGGCCGGGGTGAAGCTCAAGGACCCGGATATGACCGTGCATATCGAGGTCCGCGACAACCGCTACTATCTGCTGCGTAACCGCTATCAGGGTCTCGGTGGCTATCCGCTGAATACCCAGGAACCGGTGCTTTCCTTGATCTCCGGTGGCTTCGATTCCACCGTGTCGAGCTTCATGACCATGAAGCGCGGCGTGAAGACCCACTTCGTGTTCTTCAACCTCGGCGGTTATGCCCATGAAGTGGGCGTCAAAGAGGTGGCCTACTACCTCTGGGACCGTTACGGCAGTTCGCAGCGGGTGAAGTTTGTCCCCATTCCCTTCGAGGGCGTGGTCGCCGAAATCCTCGAGCAGGTCGAAAACTCGCAGATGGGCGTGATCTTGAAGCGCATGATGATGCGCGCCGCCAGCCGTGTGGCCGAAGAGATGGAGATCGATGCGCTGGTCACCGGCGAGGCGATCGCTCAGGTGTCCAGCCAGACGCTGCCGAACCTGGCGCTGATCGACGAAGCCAGCGATGTGCTGGTGCTGCGTCCGCTGATCACCACCGACAAGCAGGCGATCATCGATACCGCCACGGCGATCGGCACCGCCGACTTCGCCAAGAACATCCCCGAATACTGTGGTGTGATCTCGAAAAAGCCGACCACCCGTGCCAAGCGCCACAAGATCGAAGCGGAAGAAGAGCGCTTCGACTTTGCCGTACTGGAGCGGGCGATCGCCGAGCGCACCGTGTACGCCATTCAGGATCTGGCGGCCAATGCCGATCCGGAAATGAAGGTCGAGATTCTGACCGAAGTGCCCAACGATGCCATCGTGCTCGATATCCGCCATCCCGACGAGGTCGATGAGCGTCCGCTCGAGCTTGAGACCCCGGTGCTCGAAATTCCCTTTTTCCGCCTCAACAGTGCCTTTGCCGAAGGTGAGCTGGAAAAGGGCAAGTGCTACCTGCTGTACTGCGACAAGGGCGTCATGAGTCAGTTGCACGCACAGCATCTGCGCCACGAAGGCCTGGCCCGGGTGGCGGTGTTCCGTCCAGAGGACGCCTGCAGCCTCTGCCGCAGTTAAGTTACCCACAGGGTCGCCGCCGCGACCCTTCTGTTCACTGGTTTGTCGGCGCGGGCGGAGTATAATCCGCCTCCTTTTGGCCCGATTCAGGCTCTGTCCTGTTCGAGGCGTCAGCAAACCGCCCGGCGGTTATCCGCCCCCAACGGGATAGAACCTGTGATCGAGAATCTTCGTAATATCGCGATTATCGCGCACGTTGACCACGGCAAGACCACCCTGGTCGACAAGCTGTTGTCGCAATCCGGTACCCTGAGCCGCAAGGATCAGGGCGCCGAGCGGATCATGGACTCCAACGATCAGGAGCGTGAACGCGGCATTACCATTCTGGCGAAAAACACCGCCATCGAGTGGAACGGCTACCGTATCAACATCGTCGACACCCCCGGACACGCTGACTTCGGTGGCGAAGTAGAGCGGGTACTGTCCATGGTTGACTCCGTACTGCTGCTGGTCGACGCCGTAGACGGCCCGATGCCGCAGACCCGTTTTGTAACCCAGAAGGCGTTCGAAAAGGGCCTCAAGCCGATCGTGGTGGTGAACAAGGTTGACCGTCCGGGTGCGCGTCCCGATTACGTGATCGACGAAGTGTTCGATCTCTTTGACCGTCTGGGTGCAACTGAAGAACAGCTCGACTTCCCGATCGTGTATGCCTCTGCACTGAACGGTGTTGCCGGTATGGAGCCCGATCAGCTGGCCGATGACATGACTCCGCTGTTCGAGATGATCGTCGATCGTGTATCCGCACCGGAGGTTGACCCGGAAGGTCCGTTCCAGATGCAGATCTCCGCACTGGACTACAACAGCTACAAGGGTGTTATCGGTGTTGGCCGTATCACCCGCGGCAAGCTGAGCCCGTCTACTCCGATCAAGCTGATCGACAGCGAAGGCGAGGTCCGTAACGGCCGTATTCAGGAAGTGATGGGTTACATGGGCCTTGAGCGTATCGAGGTTCAGCATGCCCAGGCGGGCGATATCGTCTGCATCACCGGTATCGATGGTCTGAACATCTCCGATACCCTGTGCGATCCGAACAACGTCGAGGCACTGCCGCCGCTGTCCGTGGACGAGCCGACCGTGACCATGACCTTCCAGGTCAACGACTCGCCCTTCGCCGGTCAGGACGGCAAGTTCGTCACCAGCCGTAACATCAAGGAGCGTCTGGAGCGCGAACTGATCCACAACGTGGCGCTGCGCGTCGAGCAGGGTGAGTCCTCCGAGAAATTTGTCGTATCCGGTCGGGGCGAACTGCACCTGTCCGTACTGATCGAGACCATGCGTCGCGAAGGCTTCGAGCTGGGTGTATCCAAGCCGGAAGTGGTGCTCAAGGAGATCGACGGCGTTCTGCAGGAGCCCTACGAGCAGGTGGTGATCGACCTCGAGGACGCCCATCAGGGTTCGATCATGGAAGAGATCGGTCTGCGCCGTGGCGAGCTGACCAACATGATCCCCGATGGCAAGGGCCGTACCCGTCTCGAGTTCATGATGCCGGCCCGTGGCCTGATCGGCTTCCGTTCCCTGTTCATGACCCTGACCTCCGGCAGCGGCATCCTGACCCACGTGTTCGATCACTTCGGTCCGGTGAAGCCGGGTGATGTGGGTGCGCGTCAGAACGGCGTACTGGTGTCCATGGTGACCGGCAAGGCGCTGGGTTATGCCCTGTTCAGCCTGCAGGAGCGTGGCCGTCTGTTTATCGATCCGAACGTCGAGGTGTACGAAGGCCAGCTGATCGGTATTCACAGCCGTGACAACGACCTGGTGGTGAACCCGACCAAGGCCAAGCAGCTGACCAACGTCCGTGCCTCCGGTACCGACGAGAACATTCTGCTGACCCCGCCGATCCGCATGACCCTGGAGCAGGCGCTTGAGTTTATCGATGAGGACGAACTGGTCGAGGTTACTCCGAACCACATCCGTCTGCGCAAGAAGCTGCTGAGCGAAAACGAGCGCCGCCGTGCGTCCCGTGCCGCCAAGAACTGATCGGCTGAGCCGATAAAAAAGCGCCCCTAAGGGCGCTTTTTTTTTGCCTGGCCGCGGCCCCGGTGACCGTGTGGGGCACTAAAGGTAAGGTTTTTGTCAGCATGGCATGTGGGCGGCATTCTTTAAGCGTCAGGGTACAGTGCTCAAGGCTTTGGCGTGCCTAGTGCTGCCGGCCGGTGCCGTGCCCTGGGGTGGGGCTCCCTATACTGGCCGGTATCAGCCACGGAATAAGGATCATTCCCATGAGTTCGCCCAACAACTCCCCTCTGGCCGACTGGCTTGGTGGCCTGACGATCAACCTGCAGATGAAATTGATCGTGGCGCTGGTCGTGCTCGGTTTTCTGGTGCTCGGCTACAAAGGGGTGGCCGGCATGAACCAGATGGCAGGTTTTGTCGATAATCTCTACAGCCAGGGCATGCAGCATACGATCCGTGCCGGCAAGGTGCTCGATCGTCTCGGGGATGCCCGCAGTCAGCTGCTGCTGGCGTTTCAGCACGCACCGGACAACGAGTTTTCCAGCATGCACGGGCACCCGGCCAGTCTGCACAGCGACAATATCCGCACCGCTCTGAACGAGCTGCACAGCATTATCGACAACGAAATTCTGGCCTCGCCGCTGGGCGCCGAGGAAGAGGCGCAGGTGCAGCAGATGGCCGCAGCCCTTGATCGGGTGACCCAGGAGGGCTTCGAGCCTGCGCTTAAGCGTCTGGAGGCGGGTGATTACTCCGGCTCCAACCGTATTCTGCTGCAGGTGATCAACCCGCAGTTCAGTCAGGTGACCGCCGAGGCGGAAAAATTCCTGGCGATGCAGACCGCCGAAGGGCAGGAGAACTATCAGCAGGGGCTGCAGGCGATCGACCGTTATCTGTGGCTCTCCGGGGTGCTGGTGGGCGGCAGTCTGCTGCTGATCATCACCCTGTTCGTGAAGATCATCAGCCGGATGAACAGTGCCATCAGCCAGCTGGCCAGCACAGCCCGGCAGGTGGCCGATGGCGATCTGACCCGGCAGATTCAGCTCTCGGGCAATGACGAGTTCAGCGGCATCGCCCGTTACGTCAACGAGATCGTCGGCAGTTTCGAGCAGCTCGCCTCGGCGACGCGCTCGTCCACGCTGGAGCTGGCCCATTCGACCGAAGAAAGCGCTGCGGTGGCAACCCAGACCCGGCAGAACGTGCTCGATCAGCAGCAGCAGACCCAGCAGATCGCCACCGCGATTCACCAGTTTACCGCCACCGTGCGTGAGGTGGCCCGCAACACCGCCTCGGCGGCCGAAGCCTCGCGTCAGGCCGATCAGTCCGCCGCAGAAGGGCAGCGGGTGGTGCAGCAGAGCATTGGCATGATCGAATCGCTGGCCAAGGATCTGCAGGCTGCGATGAGTGCCATGCAGTCACTCAATGCCCACGCCGATGCCATCGGCAGTGTGGTCGAGGTGATTCGCGATATTTCCGAACAGACCAACCTGCTGGCGCTCAACGCTGCGATCGAAGCGGCCCGGGCGGGCGAGCAGGGGCGCGGATTTGCCGTGGTGGCCGACGAGGTGCGCACACTGGCCAAGCGGACCCAGGATTCGACCCAGGAGATCCAGCAGACCATTCAGAACCTGCAGCAGGGCAGTCGCTCGACCGCCGAGAAGATGCAGCAGGGGACCGAACAGGCGCAGCAGACCGTGACCATGGCGCAGCAGGCGGGCGAAGCGCTGCGTCTGATCCGCGCCAGCGTCGACGAGATCAATGCGATGAACACCCAGATTGCTACGGCTGCCGAAGAGCAGAGTACGGTGACCGAGGACATCAGCCAGAACATCACCGGTATCAGCGCCATTTCCGATCAGACCGCCGCGGGCGCTGCACAGAGCTCTCAGGCGACCGAGGCGCTGAAAAAACTCTCGGAGATGATGCTCGATACGGTCTCGGGCTATCGGATCAACCCGCAGGGGCAGATGCAACAGGCCCTGCGTTAATTGCAGTCTGCAGAACGTTCGTAAACGGCCGCATCGATACGCGATGTGGCCGTTTCCTGTTTCAGGCCATACGGCTGAGCTATCAGCTGGCGGGCGTGAAGTTCTTGCCTTCGAAGATGCGGACCGGATTGCCGCGCTCGAGGTTCCAGTGCTGATGCCAGTATTGCTGGGTCTGCTGGGTTTGACTCTGCTGTTCAAGATCCAGCAGTTTGAGCGCAATCAGAGCCCGTGCTCGCTTCTTGTTGGCATGCTGGCTGCGCTCGGTTTCAACGCGCACACTGATACCGCTGGCGCGGTGGGTCGCCCGTACCGCTGAATCGGTGGTATTGACGTGTTGTCCTCCCGCTCCAGAGGCGCGGCAGCTCTGAAAGTCGATCTCATTGCTGAGTTGCCGTGATTCGATGCGGTACAGCGAGCCACCAAAGAACCAGTTTTTGCGTCGGTGTCTGGGACGGAAGGGGCTTGGGCAGATCCATAGCAGTGAACCTTGCCAGCTCTGGCCCAGCGCCAGTGCCCGTTCGCCTTCAAGTTGCAGCAACAGCGATTTGTAGCAGTGGGCATAGTGTCCTGGCGTGCTCTCAAGAAGTGTCAGCTTCACGCTCTGCTCTCGTGCTTCGCCCTGTAGACGCTCCAGAGCCAGCGCTAGGGCTCGCCCGCTTTCCGCCGGCCCCTGACCTGCACTCAGTTGTAACAGAATCATTGTGGTTTTCCTTCCATGGTTTTGTAGGTCAGTACCGGTTTTAGGCGAGCAATGACGCTGATCAGGCCGGCCTGTTGCAGTGCTTCGATTACCTCGGCCGAGGGTTTGTAGGCCTCCGGAGCTTCTTCATACAGAAGGTCGCTGTTGCTGCAGAGAACGCGGCTGCCGAAGGCGGTTCGGGTCAGCGTGCTGCGGGTATAGCGATGACGCAGGCGTTCCTTGCACTCGGCGCGGCTCCATTTGCGGCCAGTGCCGTGGGCAACGGAGTAGAGACTTTCTGCTCGGGCGATGGGGGTGACGAGATAACTGAAATCACCGCGGGATCCCGGAATGATCAGTGGGCCTCGATCGCTGGGTGCCGCTCCTTTACGGTGCAGCCAACCGGATTGTCCGGCAATTTGAGCCGGACAGAGCAGGTTGTGGGGAATATCGATAATCGCCATTCCCGGACTGCGTACTGCCGTCAGAAAACGGGTGGCAATCAGTTCACGGTTGCATGCAGCCCACCGAAGTGCCTGGTTATGCGCCTGGAGATACGCTGCTCCGGCGTCGCTGTCTGCGGCCAGTCCGCGGTGGCCAAACTGTTCGATGTGCTCGCCCAGTATCTGCTGTCCCAGCCCTCGGGAGCCGGAATGGACCAACAACAGCAGACGTTTCTGATCCAGTCCAAGCTGTAGCCAGCTCTGGGTATCGAGGATACTGTCGGCTTGCAGAAACTCGGCAAAATGGTTGCCGCCGCCGATGGTTCCTAGTGCGTGGTCGTGGCTGCTGGCGCTCAGCTGCCATGTTTGACAGGCTGTTTCGCGTTTTGCAGTCCAGTCGGCGCCTGATGGAGCGTCGAGCTTGTGCAGTTGCTTTTCCAGTTTATCGAGCTTTACGTTGGCGTGCGGTAGGCCGGTTTGGAACAGAGCCATGCCGCAACCGACATCGTTGCCGATCAGTGCTGGGTAAATACGGTGGTGGCTAAACAAGCAGGCCCCAATGGGATAGCCCCGGCCGGGGTGCAGATCGGGCATGCCGGCAGCCTGATGAATATCGGCCAGCTGTGCCGTGTTTTCGAGTTGCTCGATCGCCTT
>CAYWUD010000046.1:0-11651 GCA_964461355.1 uncultured Pseudomonadales bacterium
CGGCCAGCAGCTGATTGCCTTCTTCGGGCAGCAGCTGGTCGAGCAGAAGGCTGGTGTCGTCAACATCAAGGATGCGGCTTTTGTAGTGTTGTGCGCTCTGCTCGAAATACAGCTGGATTTCCGTGCGGTATTTGCACAGTTTACGCAGATAGGCGTCGGCGGTTTTTTGACTGTCGACGGGTTCTCCAACCTCAATCACTTCGGCCAATAGTCGATCCAGCGGGCTGCTCATTGCCTTCCTTAGTGTGTCAGGACGTTCGCAAAGTCCCCATTATCTTGTTCTGTAAGCGAATGTCCAGTTCAGGCCTGGGCCAGACAGTATTGGCCCTGGCGGCCTGCGAGGTTGCCGCTTCGATTATAAAGGGAGGTCGCGTTATGATCCTGGCCGCGGTAGATGTTGAGAAAGCGTTTTACGGTCTGCTGGGTGCGTTGCAGGATCATGGCGTTGGCCGTGTTGTGTTCCTGACATTGTTGCAGCAGCGACTGCAGCTGATCCCAGCCCTGGCGCAGTTCCTGTACCTGGCGGGTATCGGTCAGACAGCCCAGGAGGCGGGAAAATCCGGCTTCGTTTGCCTCAAATTGCATTCCGGCCATGATCTGGCTGCGGCGTGTGGCGTTTTGCTGCACGGTGGTGAGTAGCGTTGTTTTCTGCTGCAACAGGGCTTGGAGCGGGTCGGCCTTGCACAGCTTGAGAGCTTCGCGTTCTTCGGTCAGCAGTCGTTCAAGCTGCTGGTAGTGGCTGATGTCGTCGTTGATCAGTTGTTGCAGTTGCGTAAGGCTCATGGCAATGCCCTCTGAAGTGTTTACCACTCCAGATCAAGCATGTTTCGTGCCACTGCGTCGCTATCGATAACGGATTCGCCTCGAGCCAGTGCGGCCTTGAGTGCGTCGACCTTGTCCTGGCGGATCGGAGCTTCTTCGGACTGAGTAATCTTCTGCAGCTCGCGGGCGGTATCGCTCAGATTAACCGCAGAAGTCTCGGTTTTCTGCACGTCAGCCGGCTGTGCTTCGGGCTGACTGGCAGACCGGGTACGGCTGCTCTCACTGCGTGTTCCACGCAGGCTGGTAGAAAGATCTGTATTGCTGTTGATGTTGGTAACCATGACTCCGCCTCCCGTCTGGGGCTGCAACTGTATAGAGTATCGGCCCCGTGCGTCGATACTTTAGGTTTTTTTTCGGCCGCATTGCCGGATTACTGCGTGAACCCTACCTGGACCAGATTCGGTGCCTTGACGATGGCCGAGACGATGCGCTCGCTTTTGCTGTTGCGCACCCGAATCTGCTGGTTGATGCGGCCATCGCTCAGAGCTTCGCCCTCCGCTCGGACCAATAGCGCACCGCTTTTTACCTGAATCTCGACCTGATCGCCACGACTGATCACCGGCATGATTTCCAGTTGCCGCTGGTTAAGTGCCGTGCCGGCGGCAAGGGTTCGCCGCAGGCGCTGGCCAGAGGCTGCCGAAGGTTCGGTCAGGTAGCCTGCACGCAGCTGGCTTACATCCCATTCTGCGGTATTAAGGTCTGCAGACGACAGAATACTGCCGCGCTGAATACGTTTGTTGGTCACCACCACCGGCAACCAGTAGCTGATTTCGGTGGTGACGTACAGACTCCAGTCATGACGTCCTTCGCAGCTCACCTTTATATGGATGCGCCCGATCGGTGCCAGGGGCGGATCCTCGACCTGCAGCGGTGCCGAACAGGCCGGCAGGCGCAGGCGATCGTCCGGGCGCTGAATCGCAATGTTGTAGCGGCTGGCCGCAAGTGTGCGGGCATGATTTTGCGTCAGCGGTTCCAGGCTGTTGCGAACTGTACGAACAATGTGGTCTAGTGGAGTCTGACTGGCCCAGGCGCTCTGGCAGAGCAGGGTCAGGCAGGCTGTGATTAGGCCGATGCGCACTTGTTCAATTCTCCTTGACGGTCTTTAGTTATAAACATGACACAGGGCAGTGACAGTTTTTTGGCCCGTCAGTACTGAGAAAGCAATATGCATGCCTGAATCGTTTTTCAGGTCGGAACAGTTGACAGCCCGCCTCGGTGGGAACGGGTGAGGAGTGTATGTCCGGTCTTTTAAATACAGTGGATCAGCGCACACAGCTGGCCGGTCACAACCGGCTTGAACTGCTCTTGTTCCGTCTGTCGGGGGAGCAGCTCTACGGCATCAACGTCTTCAAGGTGAAAGAGGTGATGCAGTGTCCGGCCATGACCGTGATGCCCAAGAGTCATCCGGTGGTGCGTGGTCTTGCTCATATTCGTGGTGAAACCATCCCGGTGATCGATCTTTCCAAGGCAACCGGAAGGCGTGCGCTGGAAGATGTCGAAAACTGCTTTCTGATCGTCACCGAGTACAACCGTCGAATTCAGGGGTTCCTGGTGAAGATGGTTGATCGTATCGTCAACCTTAACTGGGAAGAGATTCATCCGCCGCCCTCGGGGACTGGCCGCGAGCACTATCTGAGGGCGGTAACGCAGATCGATGAGAAGCTGGTCGAGATTATCGATGTCGAGAAGGTGCTGGCTGAAGTAGCGCCGGTCGAATCGATGGTCAGTTCGGGGCTGCGTGAAAGTGCGTCCTATCATGGCGATCTGCCCGAAACGGTGCTGGTAGCCGATGACTCTCTGGTAGCACGCAAGCAGATCTGCAAGGCGCTCGGTTCAATCGGTATTCAGAGCATTGAGCTCGGTGATGGCAAGCAGGCGCTGCAGTACCTCAAGACCATGGTGCTCGACGGCAAGGAGGTGAACAAGGAGTTGTTGATGGTCATCTCCGATATCGAAATGCCGGAGATGGATGGCTACACCCTGACGACCGAAATTCGTAATGATCCCCGCCTGTCTGCGCTGCACGTGGTGTTGCACAGTTCTCTGAGTGGTGGGTTCAACGAGGCGATGGTGCGCAAGGTGGGGGCGGATCGCTTCCTGTCCAAGTTCAATCCGGACGAGTTGGCACAGGTGGTCATGGATCGCATTCAGACCCTGACGGGTTAGCCGCAGAGCTTGAATTTTAGGAGTAGCCGGTGAACAACAGTTCCGTGTTCAAATCTTCAGCCCCGCGCGGTGGCGATGATGCAAAGCATTTCAAGGTGTTCGCCGAATACCTCGAAAAGGCATGCGCCATCGTGCTGGGGCCGAACAAGCAGTACCTTGTACAGAGCCGACTGAAGAAGATCCTCGACGAGGGGGGGTTCGCCAATCTCTCCGAACTGGTGGACAAACTCAAGATCGCGCCGCGCAGTTCGCTTCGGACCCGAGTGCTGGATGCGATGACAACCAACGAAACCCTCTGGTTTCGTGACAATTATCCGTTCGAGATTCTCAAGCGGCGTCTGTTGCCGGAATTGGCGCGTCGCTACCCCAATGAACGGCTGCGTATCTGGTCAGCAGCCTGTTCCAGCGGGCAGGAACCCTACTCGATTAGCATGATCATTGAAGAGTTCCAGCGGGCCAACCCCGGTGTGCTGCGCAGTGAAATGCGTATTCTGGCAACCGATCTCTCGGATCAGATTCTGCAGGATGCGCGTCGCGGCGTGTATGATCGGCTGGCACTCGGCCGTGGCCTTTCCGATGACCGCCTGAAGCTGTTTTTCGACGAGCAGCCCAATGGGTCGTGGGCGGTGAAGTCCCCGATTCGCAGCCGCGTTGAATTTCGTCCGATCAACCTGATGGAGAGCTATGCGCTGCTGGGGCGTTTCGATATCGTATTCTGCCGTAACGTGCTGATCTATTTCTCCGGCGAAATGAAGCGCGATATTCTGACCCGCATTCATGCCACCCTCAAGCCCGGGGGCTGCCTGTTTGTCGGCGGGTCCGAATCGGTCAGCGGACTCAACGATCTCTACGAGATGGTCCACTGTACGCCGGGGATCATGTATATCGCGAAGGAAAAACGACGCTGAGGCGTCGTTTTTTATGGCGGCAATCCGGCGGCAAGCGCTGTTGCCGTTTCCCCCTGTAAGCCCGTCCTCCCTGTTTTTGTTTTAGTTGAATACCCTTTAAAAACAGCATGTTATGTGTTTTTACTGTTTTGGCATGCCCCTTGCTTTGTATCTCCTGAACGCGTGATAACCCTCGAATTCGAATCAGGAGAGAGACAGCATGGCGATCAGTTTCGACAAGGCTCTGGGTATTCATCCCGATGCACTCCTGTTTCGCTCCGAGCGCACGGCGGTTCTGGCCAATAACATGGCCAATGCCGACACCCCCGGATTCAAGGCGCGCGATATCCGTTTTCAGGATCTACTCAACCAGCAGGACGCGCGCCAGGGTGTCGCACTCGATTGTACCAACGAGCGTCACCTGCAGGGGCGGCAGGAAGTTGCCGCCGAGCAGACCCTCTATTACCGCAATCCGCTGCAGCCGGCGATCGATGGCAATACTGTCGACGCCCACGTAGAGCAGGCTGAATTTGCCAAGAACACCTTGCGTTATCAGGCCTCCTTTACGTTCCTCAATGGCCGCTTCAAGGGGCTGACCACCGCAATCAAGGGGCAATGATCATGGCGATGATGAGTATCTTTGACATCTCCGGCAGTGGCATGAGTGCTCAATCGGTGCGGCTCAATACCGTGGCGAGCAACTTGGCCAACGCCGAGACGACCAGCAGCAGTGTCGAGGACACCTATCGCGCTCGGCATCCGGTGTTCCGTCCGCGGGCATCCTTTGCAGAGACTCTGGATCAGCGTCTGCAGCTGTTTGAGAACGAAGGCGCCGCCGAGCCCGGTCGCGGTGTGGAGGTCATGGGCGTGGTCGAAAGTGAAGCGCCGCTGGACGCGCGCTACGAACCGGACCATCCGATGGCCAATGAAGAAGGGTATGTGTACTACCCGAATGTGAATGTGGTTGAGGAGATGACCGACATGATGTCGGCATCGCGCTCCTTCCAATCGAACGTTGAAGTCATGAATACGGCCAAGTCGATGATGCAGCGTCTGTTGACCTTGGGCCAGTAACGGGAGGCGGAAAATGAGCACGGTTTATGATGTTAACGCCAGTACCGCCGCACTCAGTCAGTACCAGCGCGAAACTGAGGTCAAGGCCAATGACGAGCTGGGCAAGAACGAGTTTCTGCAGCTGATGGTGGCGCAGATGCAGTACCAGGATCCGCTGGCACCGCAGTCGAATGCCGAGTTTGTCGCCCAGCTGGCGCAGTTCAGCTCGGTCGAGGGGCTCGAGAACCTCAACAGTACGGTTACCACCATGAGCGAGCAGCTTGGCTCCAGCCAGGCCCTGCAGGCTTCTACGCTGGTCGGGCGCAAGGTTGCCGTGCCGAGCAGTACGGCCCTTCTTGATGGCAGTGGTGAAATCGTCGGGCTGGTTTCCGTTCCTGCCAGCACTCCGTCGATGCAGATGGTTATTACCGACAGCAGCGGTGCCGTGGTGCGTGAATACAGCCTGGGTGCGCAGAGCCCGGGTGAGCACCGCTTTGTCTGGGATGGCAAGAATGCCGACGGCGATCAGATGCCGGAAGGGCAGTACCGCTTTACGGTCACCGGTACCTATGAGGGGCAGGCGATCCAGTACGGTACCTACCTGGGCGCGAATGTCGACAGCGTCACGCTGGGGCAGGGGATGGATGTCACCCTGAACCTGGCGGGCGTCGGAGCCGCAAAACTCAGTGATATTCGTCAGATTATCGACTGAATGATGCGGATCGTGGGTTACCAGTATTTACAGCTAACGACGGAGTCGAACCATGGCATTTAACATCGGCTTGAGTGGACTGAATGCAGCGTCCACCGATATCGAGGTGATCGGTAACAACATCGCCAACGTCGGCACGGTCGGCTTCAAGGGCTCGCGCACCGAATTTCATGACGCCTATGTCAGCAATATTCTGGGCAGCAGCAACAGAACGGCGGGCTCCGGGGTCACGGTGGAGAAAGTCAGCCAGCAGTTTGGTTAGGGCGGTATCCGTACCACCGGCAACGTGCTGGATGTGGCGATCAACGGCACTGGCTTTTATGCCACCCGAAGCCCTGATGGCCTGCAGTACACCCGTCAGGGGATCTTCAATGCGGATCAGGAAGGTTATCTGGTCACCAATACCGGCAATTTCCTGCAGGGTTATGGTGTCGATGACGAAGGCAACATCATTCAGGGTGTGCTGACCGATCTGCAGGTATCCAACCTGTCTCTCGAGCCGCGCCAGACCAGCAGTCTGACCAGTATCTTCAACCTGGATGCGCGTGAAGAGGTACTGGCCATTTCCGGTACCAGCGCGCTGACCAATAACGGCACCATCAGTCAGGCGCGCGCCGGGGCCAACAACGGGTATGTCGCCGGCCCCATCGAACTGGTCGATGCCCGGGTGACCCCGAACCTGGTTCAGGACATCATCATTCCGAGTCAGGACAACCTCAGTGCCGAAGCGATCGCCGCCGAGTTCAGTCAGGTCGACGGTATCAGTGCAACCGCAACGACCCGCACCAAACTCGATGTCACCAATATCATCGGCCTTTTGGGCAGCGCTACGCGCCCGGATCCGACCAACCCGGCCGGTCCGCAGATTCCCAACAACGCCGCCCTGAGTATCAACGGTTCGGCGATTCCGCTGACCACGATTTCGAACATTACCGAGCTGGCTGAAACCATCAATGCCATTTCCGGCGTTTCCGCTTCGGTCAGCAACTCCACCGAAATTCGCATCTTTACCAATGATGGTGCCGATATTCAGGTGGGCCTGACCAACAGCGGCACCTATGTCGGGGTTCAGGGGGCGAGCACACCGCAATTTACCGATGCCGGCACGCCGGTCTATGTCGGTGACGGTGATCCCGTGACGCCCCCCGACGGCACCGACGATATTCTCAGCGCCGTGGTTGGCGGTGAAATCGAGCTCCGCCTCGAAGAAGGGGTCGATATTCAGGATGCCCTGCCGCTGGATGTGGGCGCCCAGATCGACGTGGGGAACGCGTTTCCCGGTGGCGCTGCGGCAACCTTTGATATCGGTGGCAACGTTGTGGTGGCAACCGACACCGCGAGCTTTATTGCGGCCGTGAATGCGATTCCGGGTGGCAATTATTCTGCGGTAACCCAGGGGGGCAGCCAGGTGCTGGTCACCTATACGCCGACCGCGCCGAACCCGGTCAGTTTTGATGTCAGCCTGACCGCGGGTGGTGCCGGCGCAACGGCCGATGTGGAGAAAGCCTTTAACGGCATCGCGGCCAGCAGCACCATTCTGACCGTTGGCGGTAATGCCGCGACCATCGATGGCGAAAACAACCTGTTCGATTTCGTCAGTCTGATCCAGCCGCCCTTTACCATCAACAGCTTCGATCCGACCGATCAGGCCACCTACAATCATGCCACTTCGGCGACCATCTATGACAGCCTGGGCAATGCGCACACCATGACCCAGTATTTCGTCAAGGAGCCGATCAACACCGCAAACCCGAACGTGTCCGAGTGGAGCATGTATGTGCTGGTCGATGGCGAACACGTCGGTGATCCGGTGGTGCCCGGCGGGGCCGCATCCGAAGCGCGCTATACCCTGCAGTTCGACCGTGAAGGGCAACTGGTCGAGCCGCCGCCGACCATTGTGATTACCAACTGGGTACCGCTGGATGATAACGGCGACCCGATTGCCGCACTGCAGCCGATCAACACGGCCAATGGCGGGGCCAATCTGCCGCTGCCGGATCCGGCTACCAGCTCGAACTTTGTCATCGATATCGAGGACTCCACCCAGTTCGGGGCCGCATTCTCGATCGCCGATCTGGCCCAGAACGGCCGGGCGCTGGGGCAGCTCTCCGGGCTCGAGATCGCCAGTGACGGCAGTATCTTTGCCCGTTACACCAACAACGAAGCGAGTCTGATCGGCCAGATAACCCTGACCGATTTCAACAACCCGCAGGGGCTGATTCCGGTCGGTGAGACCGCCTGGGTCGCTTCGTTTACCTCCGGCGAGCCGATTACCGGGGTGCCGCAGACCGGTCGTCTTGGTGCGCTGCAGTCCGGGGCGCTGGAGGAGTCGAACGTGGACCTGCCCGGTCAGCTGGTCAAACTGATCATCGCCCAGCGTAACTATCAGGCCAACGCCAAGACCATCGAAACAGCCGATGCGGTGACTCAGACCATTCTGAATATCTGATTCGAGCCTCAAACCCTCAAGCCCCGCACTGCGGGGCTTTTTTCTGTCCGGCCGGCAGGTTAGGCTGCCGGTCTCACGGGCTGAACAGACAGAGAGCACGAGATGAGCGAAAAGTATCTGCTGCTGCGGGTAGTCGATGAAGAGGCCCTGAAGCAGGCGCTGGCCAATCAGCGCGCGCAGCTGCTCGAATGCTGTGTCGCCAAGAACACTCCGCTGCTGGCTGAGCTCTGGCAGGCGCTGCAGCGCCGAGGGCTGGGACAGCAGGGCGGGCGGGCACTGTTCTGGTGTCGTTTCGAGGATGAGCGCGCGGTGGAGTATTACCTCGATTTCAACGAGGTCGAATGCTGCTTTACCCGAGCCTGGCTGGAGCAGGCGGCGGCCGAGGCCGAGCGCGATCAGGAGCCCTGGGCGCTGGCAGTAGCGTGGCGCGTGGCCGCCTGGCCGCTGAAGGCGCCGACGCGCGAACTCGCACCCTGATCAGTCCGGTAGCGAGAACAGCTTGCCCCTGAGGGTGCGACGAAAGGCGCTCGGGCTGAGCCCAGCGTCCTGTTTGAACAGGCGGGAAAAGTGCGCCGGCTCCGGATAGCCGACCTGTTCGGCAATCGCTGAAATTTCCAGATTGGTATCGCGCAGCAGCTCGCGGGCCAGGCGCAGGCGCTGTTGCTGCAGATAGGCGGCGGGGCTGAGGTCGGTCGCCTGGCGGAAGCGGCGCTGCAGGGTGCGCACACTGACGCCGGCCAGCACAGCCAGAGCTTCCATCCTCAGGGGGGCGGCCAGATGATCGCGCAGGTACTGCTGCATCTCGATCACCAGTTCGTCCTGATGTCGCCCGGCATCTTCGGTATAGGCAATGCTGCGGTAATCACGGCGGATTTCGTGGGAAAACTGCTGCGCCACGCGCTTGGCGATCTGGGCATCGAACGCCTGTTCCAGCAGGTGTACGCACAGATCGGCCACCGAGTTGACGCTGCCGGCACAGTACACCCGGTTGCCCAGCGTGATCAGGTGGTGCGGTTTGAGCTTGATCCTGGGAAAGGTGCGGGTGAAGTGATCAAACCAGTACCAGTGGGTGGTGGCCGGCTGCCCGTCGAGAAGGCCGGCCTGGGCCGGCAGATAGACGCCGGTGCCGGCGGCCACCAGCACTGCGCCGTTCCGGTGCTGCTGCACCAGCCAGTCGATCAGCTCGGGGTGACGCGCAAGAAGCGGGCGCGGGCTGCGCCATAGTCCGGGAATCAGCACCAGATCGGCTGCCGGGGCCTCGGCAAGGGCGCAGTCGGCGGCCACACGCAGGCCGCTGCCGAGTTCGACCGGATTGCCGTCAAGACTCACCATGCGCGTTTGCAGCCGGTTTTTCTCGCCGTGGCTGCGGGCAATGGCGCGGGCGGCGGCAATCATCTCCAGCGGCAGCGTCAGGCTGGTGCCAAGGCTGCGGGGTAGCAGCAGGGCGTTGATGCGCGTGAGCGTAAGCGGGGTCATGGTGTCAGTATCGGACAAGGGCGTGGCGTAAAATATCAAGTAAATGACGCTTTGATGCAACGGGTTTGTCGGCCATCTGGGTACACTGTCGCCTAATTTTCGTCACGCTGTTGTCATCTGTCTTTGCTAGCCGGCTCCACGCCTTCGTAAGCCAGCGCAACCGGTTAGCTGCTGGAGTGTTGTATGCGTCACCTTCCTGTCATCGTGTCCATGGGCGGTATCGGCCCGGCTGGACGTACCTCGAATTTTCATGCCTACCAGCGTCTGGTCGTCGATCAGCTGGGCCAGGCCGCGCAGCAGAAAACCTGGCAGAGTCTGTCTGCCCTGACCGGTATTGATGCCGGTGATACCGAGGCGCTGCGTCAGGCTACCCTGGTGCGTGGTCTGGAAAGCAATCTGTTCGACCCGAATGCCTGCTATTTCCACGGCAAGCTCAAGCTCAAGGAAACCTCCGAACTGGTGCTCGGTGCGCGTCAGCTTCCCGATCCGATTCCGCTCGACTGGCAGGTCGAGCCGCTTGACGGCGGTCAGGTGCGGGTACGGATTCCGGCTGGATCCACACTGATGCTGCCGCAGCAGCGCGCGCTGCCGGTTCAGTCGGCCGGCCAGCTGCCGACCGGCTTTGCGCCCGATGCGCTGTATCAGTCGCGCAACCATCCCCGTGGTCTGCAGCTGAGTGTGTTCGCAGCGTCCGATGCCCTGCTGTCACTGGGTATCGCCTGGGATGAACTGCTGCGTCATGTGCAGCCCGATCAGATCGCCGTCTATGCCGGCAGCGCGCTGGCTCAGCTCGATTACAACGGCGTCGGTGGTATGCAGCAGGCCCGCCTTCTGGGCAAGCGCGTGACCTCCAAACAGCTGCCGCTCGGCATGCCGGAAATGGCGGCCGATTTCGTCAATGCCTATGTGCTCGGCAGTGTCGGCAGTACCGGTAACAACACCGGTGCCTGTGCCAGCTTCCTCTACAACCTGCAGCTGGGTATGGAAGAGATCCGTTCCGGCCGCCGGCGCGTGGTTCTGGTGGGCAACGCCGAGGCGCCGATCACGCCCGAGGTCATCGATGGCTTTGCCACCATGGGGGCGCTGGCCACCGTGGATGGTCTGCGTCAGGTGCAGGGGTTGAGCGCGGACGCATCGCCCGACTTTCGTCGTGCCTGCCGTCCCTTCGGTGAAAACTGTGGCTTCACTCTGGCCGAAGCGGCGCAGTTTACCGTGCTGATGGACGATGCGCTGGCGCTGGAGCTGGGAGCTCCGGTACTGGGCAGCGTCGGAGATGTGTTCATCAATGCCGACGGGCCGAAGAAATCGATCTCGGCACCGGGGGTCGGCAACTACATCACCATGGCCAAGGCGCTGGCCAGCGCACGGGCCATCGTCGGCGAAGCCGGTGTGCGGCGCAGCTTTGTCCAGGCGCACGGTACCGGCACGCCGCAGAACCGCGTGTCCGAGTCGCATATTCTCAGCGAGTGCGCGCGCGTGTTCGGTATCGAGCACTGGCCGGTGACGGCGGTCAAGGCGTACGTCGGTCACTCGATCGGGGCCGCCGCCGGAGACCAGCTGCTTTCCACTCTGGGTATCTGGGCTCACGGTATCATTCCGGGTATCACCAGTATCGGCGCGGTAGCCGAGGATGTGCACCAGAGCGGGCTGAATATCCTTACCGAGCATCTGGCGCTGGATCCGACCGCGCTGGATGTGGCCTTCCTCAACTCCAAGGGTTTTGGCGGCAACAACGCCTCGGCGGCGATTCTGGCGCCCCATGTCACCCGGCGTATGCTGGCCCGGCGTCACGGCGAAGCCGCACTGGCCCGTTGGCAGGACCGGCACGAAGCGGTACACAGTGCCTGCGCCGACTACGAGCAAAGCTGTCTTGAGGGTTCCATGAAACCGCTGTACCGCTTCGGTGAAGGGGTGCTGAGCGAGCAGGATCTTGAATTCAGCGCCGATGCGCTGCGCCTGCAGGGCTTTGAGCATGCGGTCAATCTGGATCTGAGCAATCCCTACGGCGATATGTGCTGAACCGATAAAAAACCGCAGCCTGGCTGCGGTTTTTTTTAACACCCGAGCGGCTCAGCGACACTGCTCG
>CAYWUD010000047.1:0-11444 GCA_964461355.1 uncultured Pseudomonadales bacterium
CTGCTGCGCGACAGCCTGCAGCAACGTATCGATGATGCGCTGGCGATCCTGACCAAGATCAAGGGAATTACCCTGGTCTTCGGCCTGCCCTCGCGCGAAGCCGGCGAGCTGTTCAACCAGGCCCGCGCCTACCGTGATGGCAAGGAACTCTGCCGTTACAACAAGCAGCAGCTGCCCAACTACCAGGTATTCGACGAAAAACGTTATTTCTCCACCGGCATCGTTGCGGGTCTCTTTACTCAGAACGGCCACACGCATGGCCTCAGCATCTGTGAAGATATCTGGTTTGCCGCGCCCGCCGCTCAGGCTAGGGCCGCTGGCGCAGATCTGCTGCTGAGCCTGAACGCCTCGCCGTTCCATGTCGACAAAGCACCGCTGCGCGAAGCCGAGGTGGCCAAGCGTACCGCCGAGACCGGACTGCCCGTGCTCTACGTGAACCAGGTCGGCGGCCAGGACGAGCTGGTCTTCGATGGCGGCTCCTTTGCCATGAATGCCACGGGCGAGATCGCCCTGCGTGCCGATTACTTTCAGGAAGGACTGTATCTGGCCGACTTTCAGGACGGCCAGTGGCAGCTTGCAGGCTGCGAACCGCTGCCCGAAGCACTGCCAAGCGTGTATCAGGCACTGGTACTCGGGGTCCGTGACTATGTCGAAAAGAATGGCTTCAAGGGGGTCTTGCTGGGCCTCTCGGGCGGTATCGATTCGGCCCTGACCCTCGCGGTTGCCGTCGACGCACTCGGAGCCGAACGGGTTTCGGCGGTGATGATGCCGTTTCATTACACCGCAAAGATCAGTCAGGATGATGCCGCCGAACAGGCTCAACGCATGGGCGTCGACTACCAGAGCCTCAACATCGCACCGATGTACAACGCCTTTATGGACACATTGAAGGACAACTTCAGCGGCACCCAAGTCGACACCACCGAAGAAAACCTGCAGTCACGCTGTCGCGGCGTACTGCTGATGGCGCTGTCGAACAAGAAGGGCTATCTGGTGCTGACCACCGGCAACAAGTCGGAAATGGCTGTGGGCTATGCCACGCTGTACGGCGACATGGCCGGTGGCTTTGACGTACTCAAGGACGTCCCCAAATCCTGGGTGTTCGAGCTGGCGCGCTACCGCAACCAGATCGACTACGTTATTCCGCAGCGTGTTATTGACCGTCCGCCATCAGCCGAACTGGCCCCCGATCAACAGGACACCGACAGCCTGCCGCCCTACGAGATTCTCGACGAGATCCTGGCACGCTATATCGAGCAGGATCAAAGCGCTGAAACCATCATTGCTGCCGGCTTCGAACGCGATGAGGTCTACCGCGTACTGCGCCTTGTCGACATCAACGAGTACAAGCGCCGTCAGGCTGCTATCGGTGTGCGTATTACCGCCCGAGGCTTCGGTCGCGATCGCCGCTACCCGGTCACCCATGGCTGGCGCCCGGGCATCTGAACCCCGCATATGAAAAGGGCTCCTGTTGGAGCCCTTTTTTGTACCGTGCAGCAGACTTGTGAACGGACTTACAGGTGCCCGTCAAACAGCTGTGCCAGCTTTTCGCCCGGATCTTCGGCCCGCATAAAAGCCTCACCGACCAGAAAGCCACGCACCTGATGGGCGAACATGGCGGCGATATCGGCCTGGGTATGAATCCCGCTTTCGGTAATCACCAGACGGTCGTCCCCGATCCGATCGAGCAGCTGATAGGTGTTCTCCAGGCTGACCTCGAAATCATGCAGGTTGCGGTTGTTGATCCCGACCAGCCGGTTACCGAGCGGCAGGGTACGCTCGAGTTCCTCAAGGTTATGTACTTCAATCAGCACATCCATGCCCAGATCATGCGCCAGGGCATTCAGCTCGGACAGTGCGGCATCATCCAGCGCCGCCGCAATCAGCAGAATACAGTCCGCGCCGATCGCCCGCGCCTCGTAGACCTGATAGGGATCGACGATAAAGTCCTTGCGGATCACCGGCAACGCGCAGGCGGCGCGCGCCGCCTCGAGATAAGCCTCGGCGCCCTGGAAAAAATCGCTATCGGTCAGCACCGACAGACAGGCGGCACCGGCCGCGGCGTAGCTACGCGCAATATCCGCCGGATGGAAATCGGCACGAATCACCCCCTTGCTGGGCGAAGCCTTCTTAATCTCAGCAATGATGCCCGCCTCTCCGGCGGCCATCCGGCGCTCGAGCGCAGCCACAAAACCGCGCGGAGCATCCTGCTGTGCAAGGCGCGCCTGCAGCGCACTGATCGGCGTCAGCGCCGAACGCTCGGCGACCTCTTCAAACTTTCGGGCCAGAATCTTTTTCAGGATGGTCGGCGTATTACTCACTGTCGGCCTCCAGCAGCTGACTGAACGCTGCCAGTTCCTTCATTTTTTCCAGCGCCATGCCTGAATCCAGAGCATCCTTGGCCATCGCCACACCATCGGCCAGAGAGTTCACCAGACCGGACACATAGATCGCTGCACCGGCATTGAGCGCGATCAGGTCAGCAGCCTTGGCCGAATACTGACCTTCCTTCTTGCCCAGAGCATCACGGATCAGCTCCAGTGATTCCTCGGCGCTGCTGACACTCAGGCCGATCAGACTCTGACTTTCGATACCGAAATCTTCAGGCTGGATGGTGTATTCATGCACGTCACCGTCCTTGAGTTCAGCCAGATGGGTGTAGGTCGCAAGGCTGATCTCGTCGAGCCCGTCTTCGGCATGCACCACCAGTACGTGTTCGGCGCCCAGCTGCCCCATGACCTCGGCCAGCGGACGACAGAGCTGGGCAGAAAAGACACCGATCACCTGACGGGTCACCCCGGCCGGGTTGGTCATCGGCCCGAGAATGTTGAACAGAGTGCGCAGCCCCAGTTCACGGCGCGGCCCTACCGCATGTTTCATCGCGCCATGGTGGGCAGGGGCAAACATGAAGCCGACGCCGATATTCTCGACACAGCGCGCCACCTGTTGCGGTGTGATGTTAAGGCGCACCCCGGCCGCTTCGAGAAGATCGGCACTGCCGCTGCTCGAGGACACCGAACGGTTGCCGTGCTTGGCCACATAGCCACCGGCGGCGGCCACTACAAAGGATGCAGCGGTAGACACATTGAACAGGTTGGCACCGTCGCCACCGGTGCCGACGATATCGACCAGCGGCCCGTCGGCATGGATGGTCACCGGCGTGGCCAGTTCACGCATCACGGTCGCCGCACCGGTAATTTCGTCGATCGACTCACTCTTCATGCGCAGGGCAATCAGCAGCCCTGCAATCTGCGCATCGGTACACTGACCGGTCATGACCTGACGCATGACATCTTCCATCTCCGCCCGAGAGAGATCGAGATGTTCAACCGCCTTTGCGATCGCCTCACAAATATTCATAGTTCATCCTTTACTTGCTGAGTCGTCGCAGCCTAGCAGCTACGGCGCAGAAAATTCGCCAGCAGTTCATGCCCCTGCTCGGTCATGATCGACTCGGGATGAAACTGCACACCTTCAATAGCGTAGTCCCGATGGCGCAACCCCATCACCTCGTCGATGGAACCATCTTCATGCTGGGTCCAGGCGGTAATTTCCAGACAGTCCGGCAGTGAAGCACGATCGACCACCAGCGAGTGGTAACGGGTAACGGTCAGCGGATTCTGCAGACCGGCAAAAACGCCCTGATCACGATGATAGATCGGGGAAGTCTTGCCATGCATGACCTGACGGGCGCGGACCACCTGTCCACCAAAGACCTGGCCGATGCTCTGATGCCCCAGACAGATACCGAGAATCGGCAGCTTGCCCTTGAAATGCTCGATCGCCGCCATGGAGATACCCGCCTCATTCGGCGTGCAGGGGCCGGGCGAAATGACCAGCTGATCGGGGGCCAACCGCTCGATCTCTTCGATACTGATCTCGTCGTTACGGTATACCGCCACCTCGGCGCCGAGTTCGGCAAAATACTGCACCACGTTATAGGTAAAGGAGTCGTAGTTATCGATCATCAACAGCATGCGGCGTATCAACTCCCTGGTCCACGGTGTTCACCGGCTTGAGACATGCCCCTGGCAGTGTTTGCCGGGCAAATGAAATGAGCTTGAATAGGCCCGGGAGTATAGCACCAAGCCGCTGCGGCCTTGTACGGGGAATTTGTTGCATAAAAAAGCCGTGGCATCGGCCACGGCTTTTTTGCACAACCCTCATTTACATGGATGAATCGCGGTACAGCTCACGGGTACGATTTTTCAGTTCCGAGAGCAGCGCTTCCTTGTCGACCTCGATCATGCCGGGCGCTTCCTGCGGACAGCGGCCCAGCCCCTCGTCCTCATCACTACGCTGCAGTGATACATGCTCAAGCGCCTTGGCGTTCAGACCATTGACCTTCATGGACGGCAACAACAGGCCCATGCTGGCCAGGGTACGCACCTTTGCCAGCATCAGATCGAAATAGGCATTGGTGTAGGAACGACGGGTCTCGAAGTACTCGTTCTGGGTATCCAGAAGGTCCAGCAGCGTCCGTTGACCGATATCGAACTGGTTACGGTAGGCAACCCGTACCTTGCTGACCGAGATCTGGTTGCGATCAAGGTATTCAACCTGCTCGGTCAGACTCTGAATATCGTTGTAGGCGATGATCAGGTTCTGACGTACATCGCGGCAGGCTTTCTTGCGCAGCTCATAGGCGGCATTCAAACGCTCGTTGAACTGACGCTTACGCGCACTGTCGGAACCGCCGTTGTAGAGGTTATAGGACATCAGCAGTTCAACGGCATTTTCATCGTAGTGGCCGTCGATACCATCGGTATCATGCTCGACTTCACTACGCAGGCGCAGATCGAAGCGCGGATACATGGGCGCATTCTGCTTGTCGAGATCGGCCTGGGCTGCACGCACACTCTCAATGGCGGAATTGAGCTCAGGGCTCAGCAGGTATGCACGCTGCAGCGCCTGCCCGCGGGAGGCCGGGATCAGCGCTTCACTCAGCATCGGCTCGGACAGCTGTTCGGCCGGCAGATCACCGATGACACGCTGGAAGCGGCTGGTCACATCATGCAGGTTGGTCATCTCAATAAGCAGATTGGATTCTGCCAGCGCCAGACGGCCATCAGCCTGTTCCAGATCCACGCGCCGGCTCACACCGGAGTTGACCCGCTTGCTGATATCCTTGTGCACCAGTCGGTGCTCGACATAGTTTTCTTCTGCCAGACGAACAAGCTGCTGATAGCGCAGTACATCCAGGTAGGCCCGCGCAGCTTCCTCGGCCGCCTGCTCGGACACCTGCTGCAGGTCGTAATAATCGGACAGTTGCTCAAAGCCCAGTCGTTTGACTTCGTTCTCGGTTTCAAAACCGTCAAACAGCATCTGCGTCAGCGAAAGCCGCGCGGCTTCGCGGGTATAGGTATCGGCCGACACCCCAGGGCTGTCGGAACGCTCACGCCCGGCATCCGCCGTCAGGTCGATGCTGGGGTAGTAGTTACCCTCTGCAGCACGCAACTCTTCACGGGTCGATTCAAACTGATACCAGCTGGCATTGACTTCAGGATTCTCAAGCACCGTCTGCTGCACGGCCTGGCGGAAGTCCTTGATCGGTTCTGCGATAGCAGGCGTACAGGCAAGAGCTACCGCTACGGTTAAAGCTGTCAAGCGCATGATTTTTGTCCTTAAACCATTTTGCGTTTATTTGCTGCCAACAGTGCCACAAAACAGGTACCTTTCCCATCTGCAACACGACATATGACGCGCGTCTTTATTCATTTTATGTATAAGTGCTGTCGATCGTTTTTATGGGCCAAAACTAGGCAATGGCAAAATCGGGCCTAGGCTGTATATAGACGGTATAGTTGTTCCCTTGTCAGTCCGCCATTTTTCTGCAAGTTGCACCCGGGCACACCGATGTTTCCAAGGCATCCCTTACAGACCCAGTCTTTTGCTGCAAGGCTTCGCCAGTGCATCTCCCGCCGTACACTCTGGCTCTGCCTGCTGGCCCTGGTACTCACGGGCGCAAGCGCCACGGTCAATTACAATCGTCTCGAACAACTTGCCCGCGAACGCTATGGCGCCTATGGCGTGGAGGTGATGCAGGACTGGCAGACCATGCTCAACCATGGCCGCAGTCTCGATGAGCGCGAAAAACTGCAACTGGTGAATCAGTTTTTCAACAGCCGCATTCGCTTTACCGACGACATAGCGGCCTGGGGCAAGAAGGATTACTGGGCCACGCCACTGGAGAGCCTTGGCCGCGGACGCGGCGACTGCGAGGACTACAGCATCGGCAAATATGTCAGCCTGCAGCTGCTGGGTGTACCGATTGAACGCCTGCGCATGATCTACGTTAAAGCCCGGATTGGCGGCCCCTACAGCAACCTGACCCAGGCGCACATGGTACTGGGTTACTATCCCGGGCCCGGTGCCGACCCGCTGATTCTCGACAACCTCATTCCTCAGATCCGTCCGGCTTCACGGCGCAAGGATCTGACCCCTGTCTTCGGTTTCAACAGTGCCGGCCTATGGGTCGGCGGTGCCACCAATCCCAGTTCCAATGATCCCGCCGCGCGACTGTCACGCTGGCGTGACCTGCTGTTTCGGATGCAACAGGAAGGCCTGCAATGAATCATGTACTCTCGGGGAGTTTTCACCATGTCCTTATATAAGCAGCTCTGGCTGGCGGTCATCTTTCTGATGAGTATCGCCTTCGGCGGCAGCTATCTGGTCAGCAGCCTGTCGGCACGGGCCTACCTGCAGGAACAGCTGTATCTGAAGAACCTCGACAACGCCAATGCCCTGGCTCTGTCGCTGTCCCAGCTGGCCGAAGACCCGGTACTGTTCGAGCTGACCCTTTCGGCTCAGTTCGATACCGGCCATTACCAGTTCATTCGCCTGACCGCCCCCAGCGGCGAACTCATTGATGAGCGCATCGCCGAAGAACTGCCGCCCGAAGCACCGCTCTGGTTTATCCATCTGTTGCCGCTTGATGCCGATCCGGGTATTGCGCAGGTTCAGCGCGGCTGGGAGCAGATCGGCACTCTGACCCTCAAGAGCCATTCGCGCTTTGCCTACCGCGAACTCTGGCGCAGCACCCTGCGTCTGGCCGGTTACTTCCTGCTCGCCATGCTGATCAGCGGTCTGCTGGGCACCTGGCTGCTGCGCCTGATTACCCGCCCGCTGAAGGATGTGGTCGATCAGGCCGAGGCCATCGGCGAGCGCCGCTTTATTCGCATTGCCGAGCCGCGGACCCGCGAATTCAAGGCCGTGGTCAAGGCCATGAACCGACTCTCGAGCCGCGTCAAACAGATGCTGGAAGAAGAATCCCAGCGACTGGCCAAGTGGCACCAGGAACGCCAGCTCGATGAAGTCACCGGTCTGCTCGAACGCTCCGAGTTCCTGCGCCGGCTCGAAGCGCGCCTGGAACGTGACGATGCCTCGGCCAATGGCACCCTGACCCTGTTCCGCCTGGCCCACCTGACCGAACTCAACCGAAGTCAGGGGCGAGCGGTGATGGATGCTCTGCTCAAGGGGTTCGGCGATGCACTCAATCAGCTGGTCGGCGAGAGTTCGCAAAATGCCGCCGGCCGCCTGAACGGTGCAGATTTCATCTTTATGGCGCCGCTGGCCGGCAGCGCCGAGCATCAGGCCCGAACCGTGCAGGACTGCCTCGACAGCGTGGTACGCCAGATGGGTCTGGGCGCCGAGGTCGAACTCTATGGCGCGGTCACCGAATTCAAGGCCGGCGAACACCTGTCGTCGATACTCAGCCGCGTCGATACCGCCCTGGCCGCAGCCGAAGTACAGAAGCGTCCGGGACTTGAACTGGCCATCACCAGCCAGACGGCCCAGCAGCATCAGGACCGAGCCTTCTGGCAACAGCAGCTTGAAGCGGGCTTCTCGGAGCAGCGCTTTCATCTGGGCTATTTCCCGGTACTGGCCAACGACGGTTCGCTGCTGCATCAGGAATGCCCGCTGCGCCTGCAGACAGACGATGGCGCAACCCTGACCGCAGGGCAGTTCATGCCCTGGATTCATCGCCTGCAGCTGGGCGATCAGCTCGACCTGCATGTCATCCGCCTGGCGCTGGAAACCCTGGAGTCGCACCACGAGCCGCTCGGAATCAATCTGTCACCACAGGCGCTCAAACCCGCTGTGATCGAAGCACTCAAGCAGCAGATCGCCGCCCACCCCGAGGCCGCCAGCCGGCTCTGGCTGGAGCTGCCCGAAGCCGGCGTATTCCAGTCCATCGAGGGCTTCCGCCTGCTCTGTCAGGCGCTCAAGCCGCTGGGCTGTCGTATCGGTATCGAGCATGCGGGCCATCTGGTGCACCGCATTGGCGAAGTACACGATCTGGGGCTTGATTACCTCAAGGTCGACAGCTCGCTGGTACGCGATATCGACAGCAATACCGCCAACCAGGTGTTCCTGCGCGGACTGTGCACCATTGTCCACTCGATCGGCCTGCGGGCTATTGCCGAGGGCGTGCGCAACAACGACGAGTGGCAACTGCTGCTTGAGCTCGGCATCGATGGCGGCACCGGCCCCGGCATCGAAGCCGCCTGCAGGCACTGAATACGCCATAAAAAAACACCTCCCGTGGGAGGTGTTTTTTTATGCAGACAAAACACGAAACGCCATTACAGCAGTTTGATGTCGTCTTCGTCGTCGAACAGGTCGAAGTTGCCACCCAGCAGGTCAGAACGCAGTTTTCTCCGTTTCATCATTTTCTCCTGCGCCGGAGCCGGCAGATCGGTAAAACGGATCAGGTTCTTGTCGATCAGAAGCTCGATCACGTCCTCGACCACCCGCACGAAATCGAGATCCGAACTCGACAGATCACGCAACACCGGATTGACCGAGGCCAGAAACTCCAGCACCTCGGCATCGGCATCATTCACCCATTCACTAAAGCCCGGCTGCTGCACCTGGCTCAGGGCATAGATCGCTCCGGTATTGTCGCGCTGAACATAGGGCATTGGGCCACTCCTTAAAGAAAAAAAGGCGCCACCTCCGGTGGCGCCTTGAGTTACAGAGCCTAGGTCTAGTCGGTAATCAGTTTACCGCTTGTCAGCAGATCGGCAATGATCGCTTCCTGATCGCCGGCAGACGCCGTAACCAGGTCGACGCCTTCGAACACGATCTGTTGATCCGCCAGCCCGGTGTCAACCGCACCCGGTGTAAAGCCGCCGGTAGTGCTGACATGCAGAACCGTGTTGCCACCATCGAGCTCGAAGTAGAGGAACTCTTCGAGGTTACCGGCCGGGTTGCCGCCGGCATCGAAGTCCTCACCATCGAGCAGATCGGCCAGGTCGATAATATCGCCGGGATCGACCAGATCATCAATGGCATTGGTGTTGAAGTCCTTGATGGTATCCACCGCCGGCGTCCCTACCGAGCCTTCGTCATCAGCCTCCCATCTGAAGGTATCAACACCGACACCGGTCAGATCCTCGTTATCACCGTAGAGGGTATCGTTGCCGGCACCGCCGATCAGGATATCGTCGCCGACACCGCCGATCAGCATATCGTCACCTCCGTTGCCCTGGATCAGATCGCCTTCATCGGAGCCTTCCAGCGGCGAGCCGGTACCGTCAAATTTCACGGTAAAGCCCAGTGCCGCCGAATCGCCGTCAGCATCGGTGATGGTGCCGGTGAAATCGATCGACAGATCGATCGGATCCGACGTCTGGATCTGGGTCAGGGTAAAGCCGTTGACCAGGAAGGTACTGCCATCGGAGGCTGTCACTTCGATGGTATCGAACAGCAGATTCCCGGTATCGACCAGAAGCGGCTGATCAATCGCCGTCGCGGTAATGACCCCGGAGCTAAAGACCTCAACAACGGAGTCGGCAAAGCCGTCATCGTTGCTATCGACATGGCTGAGCAACCGGTAGGTATAGGACTCGCCGATATCCAGGCCATCAAAGGTCACCGTGGCCTTGGTGGTCTTCTCGAAGTCCTCGACCGCGATCACGTTACCGGTATCATCCAGCGGCGTATCCGGAATGGCCCAGTCATCATCCATAAAGGTGATGGTCAGGGTTTCCAGATCATCCACCGCCGCCTTGGTACCCACACCCAGGCCGTTGTTGTTCCAGTTCACCGAGTCATGGCTGCCGTTACGCTATCGGGGTCGGTAGCGGTGATCCACAGAATCGGCTGGCCCGGATCGGGCTGATCGTCACCATTTTCATCCTTGAACACATAGGTGTTCTCGGTATTACCGCCCTTGAAATCACCACCGGCGCCGAAGGTAAAGGGAATATCCCGGGTGACATCCAGCTGCTGGAACACTTCCACGGTATAGGTCCCGTTGATCGGGTCGGTACTGATGGTAAAGACCTCGGCATCAGCCAACGCATTGTAATCACCGCTACCATCGCTATCGACATAGGCGATATAGGTTTCGCTGGCCGCATCGAAGTACCCCAGTACCGGCTGACCACCGGCACTCAGGGATACGGTACCGCCCTCACTGCTGGTCGCCTGCAGCACGCCACTGAGGGTCGCGGCACTCAGGAATACCGAGTGCTGATCAGGCGCCGGCGCCTCCAGCCCATCGTCGTCGTTGGCCGGATCATTGTCGGCCCCGAAGATCGCAAAGGGCGTGGTGGCCATTTCGCCGATGCGGTTGTACAGCACGGTATTGAGTTCGAAGGTCAGCGGAGCATCATCGGTGATATCGATATGCAGGCTGACCGCCGCCGAATCGACGGTACCGTCATTGACGGTGACACTGAAGAGCTCGTAGGGACTGGGGTCCGTGTCATGATCGACCTCGGTATTGAGGGTGTATTCCCAGTAACCGTCGTTGTAGATTACCAGGTCACCGTAATCGCCGTTGACGGTCGTCAGCGCAACCCGGGTACCTGCGGTCGCGTCCGGATCATAGTCACCGATCGCAACACCACCGACCTTGATGCTCAGGGTATCGCCATCGATATCATTCATGCTCAGCATGCCGGACACCGTGGTGGTGGTATCACCGACCTGGGAACCATCGATCAGGCCCGCCTCGTACACGGTCTCGGTCGCATCCCCGGTGAGGGTCGGCGTATCGTTGACCGGATTGACGGTAATATCGAACTGCTTGGTTTCATCACCGCCCTCATCGGTGGTGGCGGTGACCGTCGCCTGCATCAGCCCTTCCGAGGTGTTGAAATTCTCCGGCACCTCGAAGGTCGGTACCACAAAGGCACCATCGGCCGGAACCCAGGTAAAGGTCCAGCTGCCGCCGCCATTGTCACTCCAGCCAGCCCCCATCACCGAGCCTTCGGGCACATCGGTGACCGTGACGGTGATGCCGGTCAGCTGTTCTGAGCCATCGTTGTCATCAATCACCGTGCCGATGTTATCGTTCAGATCGATCACGGCGCCCATGCCATCGCCGTCGCTGTCCTCATCCACGGTTTCAGGCGAAACATTCAGCGTCAGATCTTCCTCCACGTTCACGGTCAGGGTGTAGCTGGCCGAGGTGTCGGTGCCCTCGTCACTGG
>CAYWUD010000048.1:0-398 GCA_964461355.1 uncultured Pseudomonadales bacterium
CCCCAGTCACCGATGTGGTTACAGCGGATCACCTTATGACCGAGAAACTCCAGGGTGCGGACCACGGCATCACCGATGATGGTCGAACGCAGGTGACCGACGTGCATCTCCTTGGCCACGTTCGGCGCCGAGTAGTCGACGGCGATGGTCTGCGGTGCGGCGGCTGCGGCGACATCGGCGCGGTCGCTGGCGTAGATCGCTTCGCTGCGTGCGGCCAGCCAGGAGGGCTCAAGGAAGATGTTGATAAAACCGGGGCCGGCGATCTCGATCTTTTCGGCGGCGCCTTCAAGGTCGAGTGCCTCGACGACCTTCTGGGCCAGATCACGCGGGTTGGTCTTCAGCGTTTTCGCCACACCCATCACGCCGTTGGCCTGATAGTCACCAAACCCTGCACGTGC
>CAYWUD010000048.1:408-11285 GCA_964461355.1 uncultured Pseudomonadales bacterium
CTGGGACGTACCAGAGCCGGGCTGCCTTCCGGGGCGCCTGCCTGAAGCAATGCCTGGGTGACCTTCTCGTTGAGAAAATGCTGTACGTTCATGGAATACCTTTCTGCGGCCAGAGCACAGGGATGAGGACGGTGCTTCACGGCGACAGGGAAACCACGCGGGGGTGGCGCCGGCCACGACGGGGGAGGTCGCAGGGCGGCAGAGGGGCCTGTCAGGCTGCCGGAGCAGGGGTAAAAACTGTGCTGTAAAGTGGGCGGATGCTAACCAAAATACCCTGCCAAAACAATAGGGACTGGGCGCGGCAAAAGGGACGCATGGCGGTGGTTTTCAGGCGCGGGGACGGCAATAATAGAGCTCTTGATCCCGCCCTTGGGTGTTCGCTGTTTACAGGTTGTCGATGAGTCAGAAACGCAAAGCGCCGCCCCGAGGGGCCAGTCGCCGTCAGGAAGCCAATCGCCGTCCGATACCGGGCTGGTTGTGGATGCTGGCCGGTCTGGCCCTCGGTCTGTTCAGTGCCCTGCTGCTGCAGCTGTTGCCGCATCGGACCGATGTGCGTGAGGTTGTGCCCGCGACCACGCCGCCCGAGAGCGTCGTGACGCCGCCGCCGAAAGAGGCGCCGCCGCAGCCGGTGTTTGATTTCTACACCCGTCTGGCCGAGAACGAAGTAAAGGTGATTGAAAGCGGGCAGCGCAAGGAGCCCGCTGCGGCGCCGGTCACGCGTCCTGCCCAGCCGGCGCTGCAGCCGCCGGTTGCTACGCCCGACCGTTATCTGCTGCAGGCGGGATCGTTCCGGCGTACCGAGGATGCCGATCGCCTGCGCGCCGAGCTGCTGCTGCTCGGTCTGGATGCGCGGATCAAGAAGGTGCGGGTGGAAAACGGCAATGAATGGCACCGGGTGCAGGTGGGCCCCTTTGCCAGCTCCAGCGAACTGCAGCAGGCGCGCACCACCCTGACCCGTCAGGGCATCACGCCGCTGGTGCTGAAGCTCAAATAGCGCGGTGCGCTGTTCGTGCTGAAAAGCCGATCCCTTCGGGGCTCGGCTTTTTTCGTGCCCGGTTGCGCCGGCGGTTTGTGCGGGCCGGGTAAAGAACGGTTGAAAAAGGGCGCTGCCTCCCCCATATCCTGACCAACGCCCTGAGCATCTATTACGAGGACTTTATTTTGGAACAGTATCGCGGCACCACGATTCTCTCCGTACGCCGGAACGGCAAGGTGGTGATTGGTGGTGATGGTCAGGTCTCATTGGGCAATACCATCATGAAAGGCAACGCCCGCAAGGTGCGCCGCCTCTACAACAACAAGGTGATCGCCGGTTTTGCCGGGGGCACCGCCGATGCCTTTACCCTGTTCGAGCGCTTCGAGGCGCAGCTGCAGAAGCATCAGGGCCATCTGGTGCGTGCGGCCGTTGAGCTGGCCAAGGACTGGCGTACCGACCGCGCCCTGCGCCGTCTGGAAGCGCTGCTGGCGGTGGCCGATGCCAAGAGCTCGCTGATCATCACCGGTAACGGCGATGTGATCGAACCGGAAGACAGCCTGATCGCCATCGGTTCCGGCGGCCCCTTCGCCCAGTCTGCGGCCCGCGCGCTGCTGGACAAGACCGACCTCGGCGCCCGCGAGATCGTCGAGCATGGTTTGAAGATCGCAGGTGATATCTGCATCTACACCAACCACAACCACACCATCGAAGAGCTCGACTGCGAGTAAGGCTCCGAATTTCTGCCGAGGAAGTTTTTTATGTCCCAGATGACGCCCCGTGAGATTGTCCACGAGCTGGACAAGCACATTATCGGTCAGGACGAAGCCAAGCGCGCTGTGGCCATTGCCCTGCGCAACCGCTGGCGCCGGATGCAGGTGCCCTCTGATCTGCGCGCCGAGATCAGCCCGAAAAATATTCTGATGATCGGTCCGACCGGTGTCGGCAAGACCGAAATTGCGCGCCGCCTGGCGAAGCTGGCGAATGCGCCCTTTATCAAGATCGAAGCGACCAAGTTCACCGAAGTGGGTTATGTCGGTCGCGATGTGGAATCGATCATCCGTGATCTGGTCGATATGGCGATCAAGATGCTGCGCGAGCAGGAGGTCGAGACGGTGCGTCACCGTGCCCTCGATGCGGCCGAAGAGCGCATCCTCGATGCCCTGCTGCCGCCGCCGCGTTCGTTCTCCGAGCAGAGCGAACGTCCGCAGGATTCCAGTACCCGTCAGCTGTTTCGCAAGAAGCTGCGCGAAGGCCAGCTCGATGACAAGGAGATCGAGATCGAAGTGGCCGAGGCCAAGGCGGGCGTAGAAATCATGGCGCCTCCGGGCATGGAGGAGATGACCAGCCAGCTGCAGAACATGTTTGCCGGCCTCGCCGGCGGCAAGAAGAAAAGCCGCAAGCTGAAGGTCAGTGAGGCGCTGCGTCTGGTGCAGGACGAAGAAGCGGCGAAGCTGGTCAACGAGGATGAACTCAAGACCCGTGCCGTGGATCTGGTGGAACAGAACGGCATCGTGTTCCTCGACGAGATCGACAAGGTGGCCAAGGGGGGCTCCAACGCGTCTTCGGGCGAAGTCTCCCGTGAAGGGGTGCAGCGCGATCTGCTGCCGCTGATCGAAGGCTCTACCGTGACCACCAAGTACGGCATGATCAAGACCGATCACATCCTGTTTATCGCCTCCGGCGCCTTCCACCTGTCCAAGCCGTCGGATCTGATTCCGGAGCTGCAGGGGCGTCTGCCGATTCGTGTCGAACTCAAGGCGCTCTCCGTCGATGACTTCAAGCGTATTCTGACCGAACCCGATTACTCCCTGACGCAGCAGTATCAGGCGCTGCTGGCCACCGAAGAACTGCCGATCGCCTTCAGCGAGGATGCGATCCAGCGTATTGCCGAGGTTTCCTGGCAGGTCAACGAAACCACCGAGAATATCGGTGCCCGTCGTCTGCACACCGTCATGGAGCGTCTGCTCGAGGAGATCAGCTTTACGGCCGCCGATCTGGCCAGCCAGCACAAGGACAGCCCGCTGGTGATCGATGCCGGCTATGTCGACAACGCTCTGGGGCAGCTGGCTCAGGATGAGGATCTGAGCCGTTATATCCTCTGAACGCGGTTGCCAGAGAGCAAAAAGCCCGGCCAGAGCCGGGCTTTTTTATGCGCGGGCGCTTTAGAAGCCGGCTATCAGACCGAGGCTTGCCGCCAGCTGAATGGCGACCAGGGCGATGCCGATGCCAAGGGCCAGCAGCAGGGCGCCGGTGCCGCCGGCAACACGGTAGCCTGCATGCTGCTCGCGGCGCAGTTTCAGGCACATCGTTACCGGCAGGGCGATCGCCAGCACCACCAGGGCGATCGCCGCGTAGCCCAGCGCGGTGATAAAGCCCCTGGGGTAGAACAGGGCAAACAGCAGCGGCGGCACAAAGGTCAGCAGCGCCGTCTGCAGGCGACCGCTACGGGTATCGGGACGCTGGCAGGCTTCGGCGAGAAAATCGAACAGGCCGAGGGTTACCCCCAGAAACGAGGTCACCAGTGCCAGATCGGAAAAGAGGTGCAGGCTGTTGCCGATCCAGCGCGGATCGCCGGTCGCGCTGCCGAGGGCACCGATCAGTTCGCCGACCGAGCCGCCGGCAGCCACCATCTGCTGCAGTTCATTGACCGGTACCACGCCCAGGGTGACGATCTCCCAGAGGATATAGACCGCCAGCGGGATGGCGCTGCCGATCAGCATGATGCGCCGCAGCAGGACCGGGGACGCGGCGTTCTGGCCTTTCTGGTAGGCGATCAGGCTGGGGATGGAGCCGTGGAAACCGAAGGAGGTGAAAACGATCGGCAGGGCGGCCAGCAGCAGGGCCTGTTCGGTCGGCAGCTGATGCAGCTGGCGGCTGTCGACATGGGGAGCAAGAAACAGAATGACACTGATAAAGGCGGCGATCTTCAGGGTAAACAGCAGGCGGTTGGCCAGATCCACCATGCGCGTGCTGGCGTAGACAAAGCCGCCGGCGAGCAGGGTAAAGCCCAGGGTGGTGTAGCCCTGGGGCAGGTCGGTGGCGGTCAGCTCCTGAATATAGTCGTGCATCAGCGAGGCGCCGCCGGCGATATAGGCGGCCGTCAGGGCATAGAAGAGAAACAGGGTTGCAGCCAGTGCGATCAGCTGGCCGCGGCGCCCGAGGGTTTGGCGCGCCATGGTAAAGAGGGTGGCGCCGGGCTGGGTGGCCAGATTGACCTCCAGCATGACCAGTGCGCTGTAGGCCATCAGGGCCCACATCAGCACCATCACGATCAGCATCAGGCCGAAGCCGAGGTTACTCGAGGCCAGCGGCAGTGCCAGCATCCCGGCACCGATGGTGGTGCCCGCCAGCAGCAGGGCGCTGCCGAGGATCGGTTGTCTGTTGTTCATAAGCCTGTGTGCGATAGTCGATCGTCAAAGGTGGCCACCCTAGAAGCGGCGGGGGCGAAACGCCAGCTCCCTTACCAAGTATTGAAGCAATCCTGAAGCCGGCAAAAGGCAGCGGGCGCTGCCGCTGGAGCGACGAAGGGGCTATGATGGCGGCAACTGAAGGAAAAGGTTTGCACCATGAGTCAGACAACACCCAAGCAGATCAAGCTGCACAAGCAGTCCCGCACCCTGGAACTGGTCTACGCCGATGGCCAGAGTTACCGCCTGCCGGCCGAATACCTGCGTGTGCTCAGTCCCTCGGCCGAAGTGCGCGGGCACGGCAACCCGGTGCTGCAGGTGGGCAAGATGCATGTCGCACTGACCGGGGTACAGCCGGTGGGGCATTACGCGCTGAAGCTGATCTTCGATGACGGACATGACAGCGGGCTCTACCACTGGGACTATCTGTATCAGCTGTGTACCGAACAGGAGACCCTGTGGCAGCAGTACCTCGACCAGATGATGGAGGCCGGTGCTCAGCGCGATCCGGATGTTTCCGTGGTCCGTCTGCTGTAATTACGCCTACAGACAAGGGGCAGGGCGGGCGCTAGAATGAGCCGTTTTTTTTGCAGGTGCCCACCCGGACAACGGGTTCGCCGCAAGGGCTGCGGGCGCCGTAACAGTTGCGTGAATAATGTATGACCGATCAGCCTAGAGAAGCTCGCGCCACCACCCACTTCGGTTTCAAGACCGTGGATGTCGACCAGAAGCAGGAGCTGGTGGCCGGCGTGTTCCATTCGGTGGCGCAGAAGTACGACCTGATGAACGACCTGATGTCCTTCGGCGTCCATCGGTTGTGGAAGCGCTTCACCATCGAACTGGCCGCGGTCCGTCCCGGCTTTCAGGTGCTCGATATTGCCGGCGGTACCGGTGATCTGACCCGTGCCTTCAGCCGCCGCGTGGGCCCGCAGGGGCAGGTGGTGCTCGCCGATATCAACGATTCGATGCTCAAGGTCGGGCGTGATCGGCTCACCGATCAGGGCATCAGCGGCAATGTGCGCTATGTGCAGGCCAATGCCGAGGCGCTGCCCTTTGCCGACAACCAGTTCGATCTGGTCACCATCGCCTTCGGCCTGCGTAACGTGACCGACAAGGCCCGGGCGCTGCGCTCCATGCATCGGGTACTGAAGCCCGGCGGCAAGCTGCTGGTACTGGAGTTTTCCAAGCCGCAGTCGGAACTGCTGTCGAAACTGTACGATTTCTATTCGTTCAAGGCGCTGCCGCTGATGGGGCAGATGGTGACGCAGGATGCCGAAAGCTATCGCTATCTGGCCGAGTCGATCCGCATGCACCCCGATCAGCAGACCCTCGAACAGATGCTGCGTGAAGCGGGTTTTGTGCGCACCGGTTATCACAACATGACCGGGGGTATTGTCGCCCTGCACAAGGGGATCAAGCCCTGACATGAACCTCGATCCTGTCTGCACCCAAGCCGGCCTGCTGCTGGCCCAGTCACTGCTTGATCAGTGGCTGCGGGCCGACGCCAAGGCCCGTGCCCGCCTGCTGGCCCTCGCCGGGGCGGTGATCGATCTGCAGCTGCAGGCGCCAGACCTGCACCTGCGTCTGCAGATCACTGCCGAAGGGGTCGAGGTGCATGGCGAGGCTGACGAGGGCGCGGTTGATCTGACCCTCGAAGGCAAGGCCCAAAGCTGTTACCGGCTGCTGCAGGGGATTCACCCGGATGCACTGGGTATCCGCTGGGGCGGCAGCGCAGTGCTGCTTGATGAACTGCTGGCGATTGCCGCGTCGGCGCGCTGGGATCTGGCCAGTTGCCTGCGTCGCCCCTTCGGTGATCCGGCCGGCCCGCTGCTGGCCGAAGGGCTTGGCGCCGTGACCGCCTGGTGTGGCCGCAGCCTTGAGGCCGCCGGTTTCACCATGACCGATTATCTGCAGCAGGAACTGCGCCTGCTGCCTTCACGTCCGGCGCTGGAGGAGTTCCGTCTGGAACTGGCCGAGCTGCGTCAGCGGCTTGCGCTGGCCACGGCTCGGGTTGAGCGTCGGGTCGACGCACAGGGAGAACGCGTGTGATCCGGATCGGACGGGTATTGAAGATTTTTCATCTGCTCGGCTCGCAGCGACTCGATACCCTGCTGCCTCAGGATCAGTTGCCGTTCTGGGCCAAATGCCTGTTTGCCCTCAATCCCTGGCGCTGGTGTTACCGGGCCGAGCGGCCGCGCGCCGAGCGGGTGCGCCTGGCGCTGGAGGGGCTGGGGCCGATCTTTATCAAGTTTGGTCAGCTGCTCTCGACCCGCCGTGATCTGCTGCCCGATGACCTGGCCGACCAGCTGGCCCTCTTGCAGGACCGGGTGCCGCCCTTTGCCTCGGATCAGGCGGTGGCGATCATCGAGGCGAGTCTCGGGCGTTCGATCGAACAGCTGTTTCTCGAATTCGACCGCACCCCGATCGCTTCGGCCTCGGTGGCCCAGGTGCATGGTGCGCGTCTGCCGAACGGCGAGTCGGTGGTGGTGAAGGTGATCCGCCCCGGTATCGAGAAGACCATCCGTCAGGATCTGGCGCTGCTGTACCTGCTGGCGCGTCTGGTACGGCGCATCTCGGTGGACGGGCGCCGCCTGCGTCCGGTCGAGGTGGTCCGCGATTACGAGCACACCATTCTCGATGAGCTGGACCTGCAGCGCGAGGGCGCCAATGCCTCGCAGCTCAAGCGCAATTTCGTCGATTCGACCATTCTCTACGTGCCGCGCATCTACTGGGACTATACCGCCCGCTCGGTGCTGGTGATGGAACGTATCCATGGCGTGCCGATCTCCGATCTCAAGCGCCTGCATGCGGCCGGCACCGACATGAAAAAACTGGCCGAGCGCGGCGTCGAGATCTTCTTTACCCAGGTCTTTCGCGACAGCTTTTTCCACGCCGACATGCACCCGGGCAATATCTTTGTCGATCTCGACAATCCGGCCGAGCCCCAGTACATCGCCATCGATTGCGGCATCGTCGGTTCGCTCAGCAGTACCGATCAGAGCTATCTGGCGCGCAACCTGCTGGCCTTTTTCCAGCAGGATTATCGCCGCGTGGCGCAGCTGCATATCGATTCGGGCTGGGTGCCGCGCGATACCCCGGTGATCGAGTTCGAAGGGGCGATTCGCACCGTGTGCGAGCCGATTTTCGAGAAACCGCTGAAGGATATCTCCTTCGGTCAGGTGCTGGTGAAGCTGTTTCAGATCGCCCGGCGCTTCAATATGGAAGTGCAGCCGCAACTGGTGCTGTTGGAGAAGACCCTGCTGAATGTCGAAGGGCTGGGCCGACAGCTGTATCCGGAGCTGGATCTGTGGCAGACCGCCAAGCCCTTTCTCGAGCGCTGGATGCACCAGCGGGTGGGGCCGCGCGGCCTGATCCGTCGCCTGCGTGCCGAAGCGCCGGAGCTGATCGAACAGGCCCCGGAACTGGCCCAGCGCTGGATCGAACGGCTGCGCGAGCCCGAGCCTGCAGCACCGGTACGCCCGCGGCGCTGGCCGCGCAATCTGGCCGTGCTGGCGCTGACCCTGGCCGCGGCCGGTCTGCTGTCGCCGCACGGGCAGGGCCATGAACTGGTCTGGACGCTGCTGGGCGGGCTCGGTCTTGGTCTCTTGCTGCAGACCGATTGATGCGGCGTCGATGCATTGAATGCCGTAGCCTTAAGGCTGCGGCCTGTTACAGGAAACAAGGTTGATGAGCGATTGGTTGGACAAGGTACGGTGGAACGAGCAGGGGCTGGTTGCAGCCATTGCCCAGGACCACCAGGATGGCCGGGTACTGATGATGGCCTGGATGAATCGCGAGTCGCTGGAACTGAGCGTGCGCGAAGGACGGGCCATCTACTGGTCGCGTTCGCGCGGCAAGCTCTGGCGCAAGGGCGAGAGCTCCGGCCATGTGCAGAAACTGCACGATATCAGCCTCGACTGTGATGCCGATGTACTGCTGCTGCAGGTCGAGCAGCTCGGCGATATCGCCTGTCATACCGGGCGGCGCAGCTGTTTTTACCGCAGCCTTGAAGACGGTGCCTGGGTCGAGCGTGAACCGGTGCTCAAAGACCCCGAAGCCATTTACACCCACGCCTGAGGAGCGCCCCGATGAACGATGTGTTAGCTCAACTGTCCGAGGTCCTGGAAGAGCGCAAGCAGGCGGACCCGGAAAAATCCTATGTCGCCCAGCTGCACAAGAAAGGGCTGAACAAGATTCTGGAGAAGGTCGGCGAGGAGTCGATCGAAACCATTATCGCCGCCAAGGATGCCGCCCAGAGCGGCGAATACGGCGATCTGATCTATGAAACCGCCGATCTCTGGTTTCACTCGCTGGTGATGCTCTCCCATCTGGGGCTCGGTCACGAGGAGGTGCTGCATGAGCTGCAGCGTCGCTTCGGCCTGTCGGGCATCGAGGAAAAAGCGGCACGGAGCAAGTAACGATGAGCGACTGTATCTTCTGCAAGATTGCCGCCGGGGACATTCCGGCCGAGCTGGTGTACAGCGATGAGCAGTGTCTGGCCTTTCGCGACATCAACCCGAAGGCGCCGGTGCACCTGCTGCTGATTCCGCGGCTGCACTGCGAAAACCTGCGCGAAGCCACCGAGCAGCATCCGGCGCTGGTCAGCCATCTGCTGGCCCAGGCACCGAAAATTGCCGCAGCGGCCGGTGCTCAGGATTTTCGCCTGATTACCAACAACGGTGCCGGCAGCGGGCAGGAGGTGTTTCACCTGCACTTCCATCTGCTCGGTGGCGGGCCGCTGCACGGCCTTTAAGCTGAGCGACGCCGGGTGTCGGCATGAGCGTGACACCCGGATACGCCATACAGAGCGATTGCCGGCGGAGGAGCCGCCGGTCGAGAGAACAGAAAGGGATCACTACAGGCCGCGATGACGGCGATTGGAGGAAGTTATGGGTTTGGGTGGTATTAGTATCTGGCAACTGCTGATCATTCTGGTGATCGTGGTGATGCTGTTTGGCACCAAGCGTCTGCGTTCGCTGGGCGGTGATCTGGGCAGTGCCATCAAGGGTTTCAAGAAAGCGGTCACCGAAGACGAGCAGAAGAACGAGGCCGAGCAGGAAAAACTGACCCAGCAGAAGCAGGGCGATCCGGTGGATGCGCAGACCAAGTCCGCCCAGCCGGCGGACAAGACGCCGGATCACAAGGCCTGATGCGGAGGCAACCCGGTGTTTGATATCGGTTTTGCCGAGCTGCTGGTGGTTGCGGTACTCGGGCTCCTGGTGCTGGGGCCCGAGCGTCTGCCCGGTGCGATCCGTACCGGCGCACTGTGGATCGGGCGCTTCAAGCGCAGTTTCAACAATGTGCGCGCCGAGATCGAGCGCGAGGTCGGGGCCGATGAAATTCGGCGTCAGCTGCACAACGAAGCGATCATGGCGGATCTGAAAAAGACCCAGAACCAGATCAATCGGGGTCTGGCCGCGACCCAGCGGCCTCTGGATCTGAGTGATCTCGAGCGTGTGGCGCCCGATGCCCGGCCGCTGGTCGAGGATGAGCTGCCGGCGCGGGCGATTGCGGCCGAGCAGCTCGAGATCGCCCGGCCCGAAGTGCCGGTGGCGGCCACGCCCGGCGCCGAGGTGCGCGCTGAGTCCGAGGTTGTGCCCGAGACGGCAGAACCTGTGGCGGAGGAGGTGCCGGCCACCGAGGCGCCGGCATCCGCTGCCGGGGATGAGGCCGCGCCTGCACCGGCTCGCAAGCCGATCAAGGTGACCGAGAGTCCCTACCAGACACGGCGCCCCTGAGCGGTGCGCCTTTCTGTTTTCCTGTCGTTGTTGAAGGTGTCATGAGCAAGCCATCCGATGCGGCCGAGAACCGCAACAAGAGCGCCGATCAGCCGCTGGTGAGTCATCTGCTGGAGCTGCGCCAGCGTCTGTTGCGCTCGCTGCTGCTGGTGCTGGTGATCTTTGCCGGTCTGTTCTATTTCGCCAACGATATCTATCAGTACGTCTCGGCGCCGCTGCGGGTGTATCTGCCCGAGGGCTCGACGATGATCGCCACCGAAGTGGCCTCGCCGTTTCTGACGCCGTTCAAGCTGACCATCGTGCTGGCGATCTTTCTGGCGATTCCCTTTATCCTGCATCAGCTCTGGGCCTTTATCTCGCCGGGGCTGTACCAGCACGAAAAGCGTATCGCCATGCCCCTGCTCGGTGCCAGCGTGGTGCTGTTCTATGCCGGCATCGCCTTTGCCTATTACGTGGTGTTTCCGCTGATCTTCGGCTTCTTCACCAGTACCGGGCCCGAGTCGGTGACGGTGATGACCGATATCAATCGCTATCTCGACTTCGTGCTGAAGCTGTTTTTCGCCTTCGGTCTGGCATTCGAGATCCCGATCGCCACCCTGCTGCTGATCTGGTCCGGCGTCAGCTCGGTCGAGAGTCTGGGGCGCAAGCGTCCCTATATCGTGGTCGGCTGCTTTGTGGTCGGCATGCTGCTGACACCGCCGGATGTGATCAGTCAGTCGCTGCTGGCGATACCGATGTGGCTGCTGTTCGAGGCCG
>CAYWUD010000049.1:0-11005 GCA_964461355.1 uncultured Pseudomonadales bacterium
ATCTCGTGGTAGAAGTCGTTACCTTCACGGGTACGCTCACCCACACCGGCAAACACGGAGTAACCGGAGTGCTCGATCGCGATGTTCCGGATCAGCTCCATCATGTTTACGGTTTTACCAACACCGGCACCCCCGAACAGACCGACCTTACCGCCCTTGGCGAACGGGCACATCAGGTCGATAACCTTGATGCCGGTTTCCAGCAGGTCGGTAGAAGCGGCTTGCTCTTCGTAGCTCGGTGCCTGGCGGTGAATCGCCATCTGCTCCTGCTCGCCGATCGGACCTTTTTCGTCGATCGGGTCGCCCAGTACGTTGACGATCCGGCCCAGGGTTTCTTTACCCACCGGAACCATGATCGGGGCACCGGTGTTGGCAACCTCGAGGCCACGCTTAACACCTTCAGATGTACCCATTGCGATGGTCCGTACCACCCCGTCGCCCAGCTGCTGCTGAACTTCCAGGGTCAGACCCATCTCTGAAACCTTGAGGGCATCGTATACCTTCGGCACGGAGTCCCGCGGAAACTCCACGTCGATCACGGCACCGATGACTTGAACGATACGTCCGTTACTCATTGGTTGATCCTCTGAAATCAGAATTCTGCTCAGAATTCGTTACACAGCTGCAGCGCCGCCAACAATCTCCGCGATCTCCTGAGTAATCGCGGCCTGACGGGCCTTGTTATACACCAGCTGCAACTGGTCAATCATGTTGCCAGCGTTCTCGGTTGCACTCTTCATCGCGACCATCCGCGCCGATTGCTCGCTCGCGCCGTTCTCGACCACTGCCTGGTAGACCTGCGATTCGATATAGCGAATCAGCAGACCATCGAGCAGTTCCTTGGCATCCGGCTCGTAGAGGTAATCCCAAGCATGCTTGAAGTTATCCTCCTTGTTCGGCTGCAACGGCAGCAGCTGCTGCACGGTCGGCTTCTGCGACATGGTATTGATGAAGCGGTTGTACACCACATACAGGCGGTCGATGCGAGCTTCTTCGAAGGCATCGAGCATCACCTTAACGCCACCGATCAGATCGGCGATATTCGGCTCTTCCCCCACATGGGTCAGGGCTGCCACCGCACGGCCACCAAAGGCCTTGAAGAAGTGCGCAGCTTTGGTACCGATCAGACACAGATCGATCTCAACGCCCTGTTCTTCCCACTCTTTCATTTCGGGAATCAGAGTCCGGAACATGTTGCTGTTCAGGCCCCCGCACAGTCCGCGGTCGGAAGAAACCACAATGTAACCCACCCGCTTGACCTCACGCTTATCCATGTAAGCGTGCTGGTACTCGGGGTTGGCGCTAGCTACATGACCGACAACCTGGCGAATACGCTCGGCGTAGGGTCGGCTCCGATGCATCCGATCCTGAGCGCGACGCATCTTGCTCGCAGCCACCATCTGCATCGCACTGGTGATTTTCTGCGTATTTCGGATGCTCCCAATCTGGGTGCGAATCTCTTTTGCGCCTGCCATTTGTCACCTTTTCGGGTTAGCAGTAACCAAGTCGGCAGCCGAAACTGCCGACTCCCCAATTACCAGGACTGTTCGGCCTTGAACTTGTCCAGAGCAGCCTTCAGTTGTGCGTCGATTTCCGGGTTGAAATCGCCGTTCTCCTGAATGGTGCTCATCAGGTCGGCATAGTTGACCTGCATGAAGGACTGCAGTGCCTGTTCGAAGTCCTGTACCTGGTTCAGCTCGAGGCCTTGCAGGTAACCGCGATCGGCGGCGTACAGGGACACAGCCATCTGCGCCACAGACATCGGCGCATACTGCTTCTGCTTCATCAGTTCGGTAACACGCTGACCGTGCTCAAGCTGCTTGCGGGTTGCTTCATCCAGGTCGGATGCGAACTGGGCGAAGGCTGCAACTTCACGGTACTGAGCCAGTGCAGTACGCAGACCACCACCGAGCTTCTTGATGATCTTGGTCTGAGCGGAGCTACCTACACGGGATACGGAGATACCCACGTTCATCGCCGGACGGATACCGGAGTTGAACAGTTCGGTTTCCAGGAAGATCTGACCGTCGGTAATGGAGATTACGTTGGTCGGTACGAACGCAGATACGTCACCCGCCTGGGTTTCGATGATCGGCAGCGCGGTCAGAGAACCGGTCTTGCCTTTCACTTCACCGTTGGTCAGCTTCTCTACTTCGTCCTCGTTGATTCGAGCAGCACGCTCGAGCAGACGGGAGTGGAGGTAGAAAACATCACCCGGGTACGCTTCACGGCCCGGAGGACGCTTCAGCAGCAGGGAGATCTGACGGTAGGCCCACGCCTGCTTGGTCAGGTCATCGTATACAACCAGCGCGTCTTCACCGCGGTCACGGAAGTATTCACCCATGGCACAGCCAGAGTAGGCGGACAGGTACTGCATGGCGGCGGAGTCGGAGGCACCTGCAGCCACCACGATGGTGTGCTTCAGGGCGTCGTGCTCTTCCAGCTTGCGGACCACCGCAGCGATGGTGGACTGCTTCTGCCCGATCGCTACGTAGACACACTTAATGCCGGTGGATTTCTGGTTGATGATGGTATCAACCGCAATCGCGGTCTTACCGGTCTGACGGTCACCGATGATCAGCTCACGCTGACCACGACCGACCGGAGTCATGGAGTCGATACACTTCATACCGGTCTGTACCGGCTGGTCGACCGACTTACGTGCGATAACGCCCGGGGCTACCTTTTCGATCGGGCTGGTCTGGGTAGTACCCAGCGGGCCCTTGCCATCGATCGGGTTACCCAGAGCATCGACCACGCGACCCAGCATTTCCGGACCTACCGGAACTTCCAGGATGCGGCCGGTACAACGGGCTTTCTGGCCTTCGGCCAGAGCCAGGTAGTTACCCAGAACAACGGCACCCACGGAGTCACGCTCCAGGTTCAGCGCCATACCGTACAGGCCGCCGTCAAATTCAATCATTTCGCCGTACATTACGTCAGCCAGGCCGTGGATACGTACGATCCCGTCCTGCACGCTGACGATGGTGCCCTCATTGCGGGCATCAGTGGACAGTTCAAGCTGCTCGATACGCTGCTTGATGATGTCACTGATTTCAGAAGGATTCAGTTGCTGCATGCTCTGCCCTCAAACTCAGGAATTCATCGCGTTGGCCAGCTTGTTCAGCTTGCCGCGTACACTGCCATCGATAACCAGATCGCCGGCACGGATCAAAAGCCCACCGATCAGGCTCTTGTCCTCGGAGCAGTGCAACTTAACTTCGCGGCCCAACCGACGAGTCAGTGCGCCAGCCAGCTTTTCCTGCTGGGCCTGGGCCACCGGGTAGGCAGCAACCAGCTCGACGTCCACTGAGCGTTCTTGTTCCGCTTTCAGCTGTTCAAATAGCTCGACAATCTGCGGCAGCAGGTCCAGACGCTTGTTGTAAGCCAGTACCTCGATAAACCGCTGTACCGATTCACTCAGCTGCTCGCCACACAGGGCGACCAGCGTGTCTGCCTGCTGCTCGACAGTCAGTGCCGGGGAAGTCAGTGCCTGACGAACCTTGGCGTCGGCAGAGACGACGGCGATCAGCCGCAACATCTCCGCCCAGCCAGCCAGGTCATTGGCTTCGGCGGCATAGCCAAACGCAGCCTTAGCATAGGGACGTGCCACGGTGATCAGTTCCATAGCCGCCCCCGTTACAGTTCTGCTGCCAGCTGATCGACAAACTTGTCCTGCAAGGACGGGTCGATACTCTCGCCAAGAATCTTCTCGGCACCGGCGACAGCCAGAACACCGACCTGAGTGCGCAGGGTTTCACGGGCGCTGTTGATCTCGCGCTCGATTTCCGCCTGTGCAGAGGCCTTCAGGCGCTCACCCTCGTTACGGGCTTGAGCCTTGGCTTCCTCAACGATCTGGGCAGCATGCTTGTGCGCTGCTTCGATGATCTCGGACGCCTGCTGCTTGGCTTCGGCCAGCTGCTTGCTGGCTTTTTCCTTCGCCAGATCCAGGTCGAGAGAAGCGCGGTCAGCTGCGGCAAGACCATCGGCGATCTTCTTCTGACGCTCTGCCAGAACGCTCATGACCGGCGGCCATACGAACTTCATGCAGAACCAGACGAAAACCGCGAAGGCAATGGTCTGACCGATTAGGGTCGCATTGATATTCACGCCAACACCTCGCTTTCAGTTAAATGCGTTACGAAAAGTCTTTGGTTCGTACAGCAATTACTGAGCGAGTTGACTCAGGAACGGGTTAGCGAAGGTGAACAGCATGGCGATACCAACACCGATCATGGTTACCGCGTCCAGCAGACCGGCCATGATGAACATCTTGGTTTGCAGAGTCGGGCCCAGTTCCGGCTGACGTGCGGTAGCTTCCAGGAACTTACCACCCAGAATCGCGAAGCCAATTGCGGTACCCAGAGCACCCAGGCCGATGATCAGAGCTACAGCGACGGCTGTCAGAGCAACTACTTGTTCCATTGTTTCACTCCAGTTCTCAGTTAAGGTTGTTGGTCTAGAAAAGTTGAAAACGTTTACGGGTTAGTTTCAATCAGTGGTCTTCGTGCGCCATCGACAGGTAGACGATTGTCAGAATCATGAAGATGAACGCCTGCAGGGTGATGACCAGGATATGGAACACCGCCCAACCGAAATGCAACGGCAACTGCCACAATCCGACCAACGCGATCAGGATAAAGATCAGCTCACCTGCATAGAGGTTACCGAACAGACGCAGAGCCAGAGAGATCGGCTTGGCCAGCAGGGTAACCGACTCCAACACCAGGTTGACCGGAATCAACAGGGCCTGAAGGGCTTTGTTACTGGTATTGAAAGGGTGCAGCGTCAGTTCACTAATGAACCCGCCAAAACCTTTGACCTTGATGCTGTAGAACACGATCAGGGCAAATACGCTGATCGACATGCCAAAGGTGATATTCGGATCGGTTGAAGGCACGACCTTCATGAAGTGGATACCCATGGCCGCCGCGGCACTCGGGATCCAGTCCACCGGCACCAGGTCCATCAGGTTCATCAGGAAGACCCAGACGAAGATGGTCAGTGCCAGCGGCGCGATCAGCGGATTGCGCCCGTGGAAGGACTCCTTCACCGAGTTATCGACAAACTCCATGATCACTTCGATCACGGATTGCAGCTTGCCCGGCACACCGCTGGTGGCTTTCTTGGCCACAGCGCGGAACAGCAGCACAAACACCAGCCCAAGGCCGATGGACCAGGCCAGGGAGTCGACATGGAAGGCCCAAAAGCCCATGTCAGCGGCTTCCTGAGCAGTATGGGCAAAGGTCCAGGTGGAGTCGGTCAGGACATTACCATCCGCACGCACATAGCCTTCCGGCAACTGCCCCCAGGTCAGGTTGGTCAGGTGGTGCTTGATGTACTCAGAAGCAGATCCAGCCATATTCAGCGCTCTCGTACAGTTCAGAGTTTAATGAGTAAGGGTGCAAACCAGTTTACGGACTGGACCAGTAGAAATGCGGCAAACAGCGCCAGCACATCCAGCGGCTTGACCAGCCCGAAGACCAAAGCAAACAGTAGTGCCGTCAGCAGGAACTTGCCTGCTTCGCCCCGGTAAAAATTCCGGGTCACCTGACGGCCTTGCCGTGCTCCGGTACAGGAAAACGTTTTGTAGATGAAGTAAGCGTTGGGAAGTGCGCTAATCAGGCCACCCAGAAGCAGGGAATAAGCGATGACTGTTCCGAAAATTGGCCAGCCGACTGCCGCTAGAAAAACGGCCAGGCCAAGCTGTGCAAAAATCAACCAACGTACATCTGGTTTAAGTTTTTTCGGGGCAGACATCAAATTTGTATGCTCCACCAAGACCGGGTGTTCCCGATTCAATTCTTGTTAGCGCGAAACTCCCGCTAAACATTACTCTCTCCGGAGGCCGAGTATATGGAGTTACCCCCCCATGTTCAACAATCAAATCCGCGTAAAACTCAGGAATGGTGCGGTTTCCACGGTCTTCCGCGCAATTTGTACGGCCTCTCCGACTTGCCTCTCTGCAAATATTCTGTTCGCTTCAACACCATTAAAAAACAAGGGTTTTATCATTCTCGGATGAACTCTGCGCGCTTATCATTTTTTATCTTTGAAAAAAATTATTACTTATTTATTAAGATAATTAGTTTTATTAATCGATATCGTGCCTAGATAATTGAAGGCATACAATTCGCCAGGTTGCCCGACATGATGTCTCGGATTCCGGGCACAAAAAACCCGACAGGATTGTCGGGTTTTTAATCATACAGCCACCTTCGCTATTTGATATGGCCAAGCACCGCATCCAATGCGGCAAGATCATGGTAGTGAATCACCAGCTTGCCCTTGCCTTTGGCTCCGTGCTGAATCTGTACACGGGCGCCGAGGCGTTCACCGAGTTTTTCCTCGAGCTGACGGATATTGGGATCGACAGCTGCTTTGGCCGGTTTCGCCTGCGCTGGCTGGCTTATCTGGCGCGCCAGTGCCTCGGTCTGGCGCACGGATAAGCCCTGACCGGAAACCTGGTTGGCCGCTTCGATCTGCTGGGCAGCGGGCAGGGTCAGGAGTGCACGGGCATGCCCCATCTCCAGATCACCGTGCTCGAGCATCAGGCGCACTTCCGGATCGAGCTGCAACAGGCGCAGCAGGTTGGTCACCGCAGAGCGTGACTTGCCGACCGCATCGGCCACTTCCTGCTGGGTCAGCTCGAACTCGTCCTGCAGACGCTTGAGGGCGATGGCCTCCTCGATCGGGTTCAGATCTTCGCGCTGGATGTTCTCGATCAACGCCATCGCGATCGCCGCCTCGTCGGCCACATCACGAATGACCGCAGGCACCTTGTCCAGACCGGCCTGCTGTGCAGCGCGCCAACGGCGTTCACCGGCAATGATCTCGTACTGACCGGCACCGATCGGGCGTACCACGATCGGCTGCATCACACCCTGCTGGCGAATGGAGGCCGCCAGCTCTTCGAGTGCCTGGGGCGACATGTCGCGGCGTGGCTGATAACGACCCCGCTGAATACGGGTCACCGCCACTTCGGCCAGCTGCTGTCCCGGTACGCCCGCCTCGGACTCGACCACCGGCATGGCAACCGGTGCCGTTACCGCTTCGGCCGCTTCCAGACTGACCGGTGCCGGCGCACTGTTCACCGCACTCAGCAGTGCATCCAGCCCTTTGCCCAATCCGCGTTTTTTCGCCATTGCTCTGCTCCCTGATTACGCCGGTTCTGCAACCGGCTCCTGCACCTTGGCGGCCTTTTCGTAGCGCCGGATCATTTCGCCGGCCAGGGCCAGATAGGCCACGGCACCACGGGACTGACGATCATAGGCGATCACCGGCAGTCCATGGCTCGGCGCTTCGGCCAGGCGCACATTACGCGGAATCACGGTGTGGTACAGCGCATCACCAAAGTGATTAAGGAGCTGTGCCGAAACTTCATTGGTCAGGCTGTTGCGCGGATCGTACATGGTGCGCAGCAGACCTTCGATTTTCAGCCCCGGGTTCACCGCGGCGGCCATCTGGTTGATGGTCTGCATCAGGGCGGACAGCCCTTCCAGTGCGTAGTACTCGCACTGCATCGGAATAATCACGCCATCGGCAGCCGCCAGAGCATTGACGGTCAGCATGTTCAGCGACGGCGGACAATCGATCAGAATGAAGTCGTACTGGTCACGTACGGCATCCAGGGCACGGCGCAGACGCAGCTCCTTGCCCTCGACGTCGAGCAGCTGTACTTCGGCGGCGGTCAGATCGGCATTGGCCGGCAGCAGCTGGTATCCGTGCGGATCGGTCGACTGCAGCGCCTCGGCCAGCGTGCACTCGCCGAGCAGCAGGTCATACACCGAATACTCCAGCGCATGCTTGTCGACACCGCTACCCATGGTGGCATTACCCTGGGGATCGAGATCCACCAGCATCACGCGTCGCTTGGTCGCGACCAGCGAAGCTGCCAGGTTGACCGCGGAGGTGGTCTTGCCCACCCCACCCTTCTGATTGGTGACCGCGAGAATTCTAGCCAAAACGGATACCTGCCCTAGTGGATTGTCGACGCCGATAATAACCGAGCCCCGCTATGGGGCACAGAACCCCTTACTTTAACCGCAACAGATGACGCTGCCCATCACAACCGGGTACATCCAGGGTAATCGTTTCGATCAACTCGACCTCGGGGCAGGTGCTGTTGAGTACCTCGAGTTCATCCTCCGGGTAGACGCCCTTCATCGCCAGCCAGTGCCCGCCTTCGGCCAGCAGCTGACGACTGGAGCTGACCATCAGTTCCAGTGAACTGAACGCCCGCGAAGTGATGCACTCGAAGGGTTCGGGAATCTCGGGGCTTCCTACCGCCAGCTTTTCCACCCGCGCCTGCAGCACCGACAGGTTGGCAAGCTTCAGCTCAGCCTTGGCCTGCAGCTGAAAACGCGACTTCTTGCCATTGCTGTCGAGCAGGGTAAAACGGCGTTCGGGAAACAGGATTGCCAGCGGAATACCGGGAAGACCGGCCCCGGAGCCGACATCCAGCACCACCTTGCCCTGCAGGTGGGGGGCAACCGCGAGGCTGTCGAGCAGATGCCGCGACACCATTTCGGCCGGATCGCGCACGGCGGTCAGGTTATAGGCCTTGTTCCATTTCACCAGCAGGGCCAGATAGGCCATCAGCTGATCCAGCTGAGCTTCGGTCAGCGACAATCCCAGTTGTACGGCACCCCGTTCGAGGCGATCACGCAGCATATCCACGGTTGTATTCCTTGAGTGCAAAAGCCCGGTGTCTCCACCGGGCCTGTCAATCGTTCGGTACGTTCCCGCCTCAGCCGAGCGAAGGCTGGCTGTCGAGCAGGGAGCGTTTTTTCAGGTAGATCAGCAGCAGGGAGACCGCCGCCGGTGTCACACCGGAAATCCGCGATGCCTGCCCCAGGGTGTGCGGGCGCACATCCTTGAGTTTCTGCTTCACCTCGTTGGACAGTCCTTCGATGCTATCGTAGTCGAGGTCGGCCGGCAGTGCGGTGGCCTCATGCTTGCGCAGACGCTCGATCTCGTCCTGCTGACGCTCGATGTACCCGGCGTACTTGGTCTGGATCTCGACCTGCTCACAGACCTGTACGTTGTCGGCACGCACGCCGGTAGCCGTAGCCAGATCGTCGTAGGTGAGTTCCGGACGGCGCAGCAGATCCTCGAGGCTGTATTCACGCGCCAGCGGTTTGCTCAGTTTTTCATTCAGCTGCTGGGCCACATCGGTCTGCGGCTGAATCCAGGTCGAACGCAGGCGCTGGCTTTCCTGCTCGATGCCTTCAAGCTTGGCCTCGAAGGCCGCCCAGCGCTCATCATCCACCAGCCCCAGTTCTCGGCCCTTGGCGGTCAGGCGCAGGTCCGCGTTGTCTTCACGCAGAATCAGGCGGTATTCGGCCCGACTGGTAAACATGCGGTACGGCTCGCGGGTACCGTGGGTAATCAGGTCATCGACCAGCACGCCCAGATAGGCTTCGTCACGACGCGGACACCAGGCGTCCTTCTCCTGTGCGCGCAGACCGGCATTCAGGCCGGCCAGCAGTCCCTGAGCCGCGGCTTCTTCGTACCCGGTGGTGCCGTTGATCTGACCGGCGAAAAACAGACCGTGCACATACTTGTTTTCCAGTGACGGTTTGAGATCGCGGGGATCGAAAAAGTCGTATTCGATCGCATAGCCCGGACGGGTGATATGGGCGTTTTCCATACCGCGGATCGAGCGCACCAGATTCAGCTGCACATCGAACGGCAGGCTGGTGGAGATACCGTTCGGATACAGCTCATGGGTACTGAGCCCTTCGGGCTCGAGAAAGACCTGGTGGGAGTTCTTGTCGGCAAAGCGGTTGATCTTGTCTTCGATCGACGGACAGTAACGCGGCCCGATCCCCTCGATCACCCCGGTGTACATCGGTGAACGATCAAGCCCACCGCGAATGATCTCGTGGGTGCGTTCATTGGTGTGGGTAATCCAGCAGCTGACCTGCTCGGGATGCTCGGCCACCGAACCCAGATAGGACATCACCGGTGTCGGGGTGTCACCCGGCTGCTCGGTCATCACCGAGAAATCCACCGAGCGGGCATCGATCCGCGGCGGGGTACCGGTCTTCAGACGCTTGATGTTGAGCGGCAGCTCATGCAGGCGCTCGGCCAGTGCCAGAGCGGGCGGATCGCCGGCACGACCCCCGCGGTAGTTCTGCAGACCGATATGAATGGTCCCGGCCAGGAAGGTGCCGGTGGTCAGCACCACGTTGTCGGCCAGAAAACGCAGACCTGTCTGGGTCACGACACCGCGCACCTGATCGTTTTCCACAATCAGATCATCGGCGGCCTGCTGGAACAGCAGCAGATTGGGCTGGTTTTCCAGAATATGCCGGATTGCAGCCTTGTACAGAATACGGTCGGCCTGAGCACGGGTAGCCCGTACGGCCGGCCCCTTGCGGCTGTTCAAGGTGCGGAACTGGATACCACCGCGGTCGGTTGCGCGGGCCATCGCCCCACCCAGGGCGTCGACCTCTTTGACCAGATGGCTCTTGCCGATTCCCCCGATTGCCGGGTTACAGGACATATGCCCGAGGGTTTCGATGTTGTGGGTCAGAAGCAGGGTGGTACACCCCATTCGCGCTGCGGCCAGTGCCGCTTCGGTACCTGCATGACCGCCGCCGATCACGATCACATCAAAACGGGTTGGATAGTCCACAGTCTGTTACCTCAAGAAAACACCGCACCCACACCATCGGGTTGTGAACAAACGTATGCCCGCGGCAACGAGTTACACACAACCTGAACTTCGCCGATTCCGGAACGTCCCGGAATCCTGCGACAGAACACCCTTGCGCTCTGCCTCAGAAAAAAGGCGACAAAGTATAAAGCTTACTGTCCGAAAACCAACCTGATTAGTCGTAACAGCCGTAGTCTTCTCTATTTCGATGCTATATGAATTAGTTTTTTTATAGTGAATAGTGATTATAGGGTTCATAAAAATCTGTGGATAACTTGTTTTTTCTCATGTTTTTCATATGATTAGGATACTCAAAAGCACATGACTTTCCCGTCGCTATGC
>CAYWUD010000050.1:0-10880 GCA_964461355.1 uncultured Pseudomonadales bacterium
GAACGACAAAAAAAAATCCTGAAAAATCAGAATTTTAATGCATTACGTAGAGACCCTTACGGCCGCATCGGTGCCGACGTCAGGGTCCGACAGCGCTCGCGCCGAAGCCGATGATTCAGGCTCTCGTACGCCTAGACCGGATTGGGCAGATCGATAAAGTAGTGGCGCAGGCCAAATTCACGGGCCAAGCGCTCGGCCAGTGCCTGCACCCCGAACCGCTCGGTGGCATGGTGGCCGGCCGCCAGATAATGCACGCCAAGTTCCGCCGCCAGATGGGTCGTACGCTCGGACACTTCTCCGGACAGAAACAGATCGACGCCCTGAGCCGCCGCCAGCTCGATAAAGTCCTGAGCGGCACCCGAACACCAGGCCACCCGCTGCACCGGATGCTCGCCGCCGGCCAACAGCAGCGGTTCGCGGCCCAGCACACGGCCGACATGGGCCGCCACTTCGGCGGCACTTCGTTGCTTGTCCAGCGTACCGACCAGGCCGAGCGAGCGGGGATTACCCGGCTCCAGAGGACCGGTCACCGTCCAGCCCAGCGCCTGCCCGAGCAGCACATTGTTGCCGAGCTCGGCATGCGCATCCAAAGGGAGGTGATAGGCGATCAGGCTGATATCGTGCGCCAGCAGGGTCTGCAGCCGTTTCTGCTTGATACCGACGATCTCCGGCGCTTCGCCCTTCCAGAAATAGCCGTGGTGCACCAGCACCGCATCGGCCTCCATCGCTACTGCCGCATCGAGCAGCGCCTGGGAGGCCGTCACCCCGGCGAGCAGCCGCTGCACCTGCGGCCGCCCCTGTACCTGCAGACCATTGGGGCAATAATCGGCAAACTGCTCGGTGGCCAGCAGCCGATCACAGAATCCGACAATTTGTTCCAGCGTTACCGTCATTTTTTGCTCCTGTTCCCGATCCCACTGACAGAGTCTGTACGATCTTCGCTATAATCGCGGCCGAACACCTTCATCCGCCACCCCCGGTTCGTCACCTTGCCCCAACAGATGATTCGACACGCAATGCGCACACTTTTCCAAAGCCTGCTCTGGCCGGTGGTTTTCGGCATTCTACTGGCAATCATTCTGCTGCAACAATTTCCGGCGCTGACCGGCAGCAGCGTGGCGCTGGCACCGATCAGCAGCCGACCGCAGCAGGCCAACGGTCCCTACTCCTACGCCAGCGCCGTCGCCCAGGCCGCACCGGCGGTGGTCAACGTCTATACCCGCGGACCGGGCAGCACCAACCCGCTCCTCGAAGACCCGTCGATCCAGAATTTCTACGGCACCCAGGATGCCCCCGGACACCAGCGCCTTCAGTCCAGCCTCGGTTCCGGGGTCATCATCAGCACCGAAGGCTATATCCTGACCAACAACCACGTGATCGAGAACGCCCCGGAAGTGCTGGTTGCCCTGCAGGATGGCCGCGAAGCGCTGGCCCGAGTGATCGGTACCGACCCGGAAAGCGATCTAGCCGTCCTGAGCGTGGAACTCGATAACCTGCCGGCGATCGCACTGGCCGACTCGCAGGCCGTCGAAATCGGCGATGTGGTACTGGCGATCGGCAACCCCTTCGGGCTCGGCCAGACCGTGACCCAGGGCATCGTCAGTGCCACCGGCCGGCACAACCTCAATCTCAGCACCTATGAAGACTTTATCCAGACCGATGCCGCCATCAACCTCGGCAACTCCGGTGGCGCCCTGGTCGATGCCCGCGGCCACCTGATCGGCATCAACACCGCCATTGTTTCACGCAGCGGCGGCTCCCAGGGCATCGCCTTTGCCATCCCGACCGAGCTGGCGATCAAGGTGCTGCAATCGATCATTGAACACGGCGAAGTGATCCGTGGCTGGCTGGGTGTGGAAGGTCAACCGCTGACCCCGGAGCTGGCTGAATCCTTCGGCCTCTCGGCACAGGACGGCATGCTGATCGCCGGCGTTTATCCCGACAGCCCGGCCAGTACCGCCGGACTCGAGCGCGGCGATCTGATCACCTCGATCGCCGGTCAGGAAACCGGCGACGGGCGTCTGGTGATGAATCAGGTCGCACTGCTGCAACCGGGCGATCAGATCCAGATCAACGTCCTGCGCCAGGGCCGCCCGATCACGCTGGCGCTGACCGTCGGCAAGCGTCCGCGCCTCGAGCGCTGACCCCGGGCGCGCGCAATAAAGAGGGGCTCGCAGGCGTGCGCCGTACCTGCAGCAGCGCACGACTCCGAGTCCCCAGCACAGAGCCCGCGCCCGCGCCCAGCCGTATTTCTCCCTCTTTATCCTGCGCCTGCACTGTGCTCCAATGCAGGCCGCCCACCGATTCCGCACGACTGCTCTTGCCGAAGATGGACCTTACGGCAGCAAGACGGTCGCGTGACCCGTTGCATAAAGGAGTTCACCATGATTCGACGGCTGATCCCAGGCCTGCTGCTTGCACTGCTGAGTACCACTCCGGCACTCGCCGAGCGCCCCCTGACCCTGCTCTGCAACCAGTATCCGCCGTTCAGCATGTCGCTCGAGCGACAGAACTTCGCCCGTGACAACCAGGTCATCGGCATTCACGCCGATGCCATCCGGGCGCTGATGCAACGCGCCGAAGTCGACTACAACCTGACGCTGCGCTTCCCCTATCAGCGCCTGCTTGAAATTACCCGCAAGAAAGCCAACACCGGTCTGTTTACCGTCGACCGGACGCCGGGCCGCGAACCCCACTACCGCTGGGTCGGCCCGATTGGCGAACAGCGCTGGATGATCTTCAGCCGTGAAGGCAAGGTACCGGCCGTCAGCCGGCTGCAGGCATTGACCGGCAAGACCGTGGTCGCGCAGCAGGGCGAAGCGATCGTCAAGACCCTGCTGACCCAGGGCATCAACGTGGTACCGGCAACCAACAACGCCGAAGCCCTGGAGCTGCTGTTCTCCGGCAAGGCCGATCTCTGGGCCGTCTCCGAACGCCCCGGGCTGTATCTGGCCGAACAGGAAGGCCGACAGATCACCGAAGTACTGGCCCTCGACAGCGCCCCCTTCTATCTCGCACTGAATCTTGAAACCGACCCGGTCCTGGTCGAGCGCCTGCAGCGCACCCTCGATGCCATGAAGCTCGATGGCAGCTGGCAGGCGTTCTACGACAAGTACCGTTAATCGGCCACGCGCTGCGCGCGGCTCAGACTCCGACCAGGGTTGTCCCCGGCTGCCACAGGGGTTCGACCCAGGCATACAGCACCGGGGCAATGGAGCCGATCAGCAGCGCCGCCATCAGCAGGTTGAAGCCGCGCTGGCGCGCCGGCGAGGCCAGCAGACGCTGCAGACCGGCGCCCCCGACCAGCCAGACCCCGACACAGGGAAAGGCCACCACAAAAAACACCGTCCCGATCAGCAGCGCCTGCAGCGGCAGATCCGGCCCCACCTGCGTATAGGTAGCGATCGCACCGGTTGCCATCACCCAGGCCTTGGGATTGACCCACTGAAACAGCACCGCCTGCCAGAACCGCATCGGCCGGGCCCGACCCGAGGCCTGCACATCGGGCGAACTGCGCGCGATCAACAGCGCCAGATAGACCAGGTAGGCCAGCCCCAGCACCTGAATCAGCTGATGCAGCCAGGGCCAGCGGCCGAATACCAGGCCAAAACCCAGTCCGATCAGCACCACCATGGCCGGAAAACCACAGCAGATGCCCAGAAGATGCGGCAGGCTCCGGCGCACACCGTGATGCACGCCGGACGAGAGCAGCATCAGGTTATTGGGGCCCGGCGTCACGGTACTGGACAGGGCAAACAGAAAAACGGCCGATAAAAACTCCACCCTCGGTTACTCCTTTGTAGACAGATCCGCCCAGGCGATACGCACAGGCGGCATTACTCGACCCACCAGGGCTTGTCGATCTCCTGCTCGATATCGGCACGGCGACTGACACTGATGTCATAAAGATCAATGCGCTGCAGCTGACGGCGTTCGCGCCAGCGGCGAAAGCCGGCAGCCATCCAGGCACGCACCGAACGGCTGTCGCGGTAAAAAGATACGGACTCGGATTTCATGGCTCCCTCCTGGATGCACGGGCGTATGGACACTAGGCACCAGTGTAGGGAGCCCCAAAAAAAGACAACAGATATAAAAAAATGCGAAAAAACCGGTACAGTTGCTGGCCTGTCAGCGTCTGTACCCGTATGATCGAAGCCATCTGTACGCAATACCGTCCATCTGTACCCATAACAGGCGATCTGTACCCCTACCATGAAACGCTACCAGCAACTGGCCGAACTGCTCGTGCGCCAGATCGATCAGGGCCTGTACCGCCCGGGCGACAAACTGCCCTCGATTCGCGACCTCAGCCACGAACACGGCACCAGCATCACCACGGTACAGAGCGCCTACCGCCTGCTGGAGGATCAGGGCCGCGCCGAAGCGCGCCATAAATCCGGATTTTACGTGCGGCCTCAGGCGCGCCTGGCCCGCCCGCAACAGACCCAGCCTGTGCCGCGGCCGCTGGAAGTGGCGCAGTGGGAAGAGGTACTGGATCTACTCAGCGAAGTGCGCCCGCTGCATGCGCTGGGCAGCGCCATTCCGGATCTGACCAGCCCCACCCTCAATCCGCTGCTGCAGCTGCAGCAGCGGGTGAATCGCTTTTCGCGTCAGGACAGTCTGAGTTATGGCCCGATTCGAGGCTTCGAGGAGCTGCGCCGGGAGATCGCCCGCATGGCCACCGCCAGCGGCAGCGGCCTGCACCCGGATGAACTGATCATCACCTGCAGCTGTCAGGAGGCACTGGCGGTCAGCCTGAAAGTACTGACCGAGCCCGGCGATATTGTCGCCATCGATTCGCCGAGCTATTACGGCGTCACCCAGCTGATCCGCAGCCTCGGTCTCAAAGCGCTGGAAATACCTACCCATCCGGAAACCGGCATCAGCCTCGAGGCTCTGGAGCTCGCGCTCGAGCAATGGCCGATCAAGGTCATTCTGGTGACCCCGACGGCCAACAACCCGCTCGGCTACAGCATGCCGGAGAGCAAAAAGCGCGGCCTGCTGCAGCTGGCGCAACGCTTTGATCTGCCCCTGATCGAGGATGATATCTACGGCGATCTCAGTTATGCCTATCCAAGGCCGGCCAGCATCAAATCCTTCGATCGTGACGGCCGGGTGCTGCTGGTCAGCTCCTTTTCCAAGACCATCGCGCCCGGCCTGCGCATCGGCTGGGTGGCGCCCGGCCGCTACAACGAGCAGGTGCTGCACCAGAAATACGTCACCAGCGGCTGGAGCCCCAGTCAGGCCCAGCTGGCGCTGGCCGAATTTATCGGCGAAGGCCACTATCAGCGCCACCTGCGCCAGATGCGCCAGCAGTACCGCCAGGGCCGCGACCGCACGCTGCACTGGCTGGCCCAGTACCTGCCGGCCGATACCAAGGTGAGTCATCCCGATGGCGGCTTTCTGCTCTGGGTCGAGCTCGACAGTGCCTTCGACAGTCTGGCCCTGAACCGTCGCCTGCAGGAACATAACCTGAGCATCGCCCCCGGCGTCCTGTTTTCCGCCTCGGGCAAGTACCGCCACTGTTTCAGGCTCAACTGCACCCAGATCACACCCGAGCGCGAACGCGCCCTGGCCCTGCTGGGACGCACCATTGAGGCCCTGCGCACCGAAGCCTGAACGCCGCGATGCCCCACCGATCCGATAGCGGGCGCAGGCCGCGTGCCTGCGCCCACTATCAATCGAAACTGACCCGATTGCGCCCCTCGCGCTTGCTCTGATACATCAGCCGGTCGGCGCGCTCGAGGAGCGCAGACACCGACTCGCCCGGCTGCACCTCGGCAGCCCCCATCGAGATGGTGACGGCAATGCGCGTACCGGCGCGAATGATATAGGCGTGTTCGACCAGCACCCGCAGGCGCTCGGCCAGCACCTTCAGGTTGGCGCGGCTGCAGTTGGGAATAACGCCGATAAACTCCTCGCCGCCCCAGCGTCCATACAGATCGAACGGCCGCGAATTGGTAATAAAGGTGCTGGCCACAAACTTGAGTACATCATCGCCGACGCTGTGGCCGTACTGGTCGTTGACACGCTTGAAGTGATCGATATCGATAAAGAGCACGGCAAAGGGGATCTGAAAACGCCGATATTCCTGCATCCGTGATTCGAGTTCGCGCTCGATATACGTGCGGTTGGCCAGCCGGGTCAGGCCGTCCAGAAAGGCCAGCTGTTCAAGCTCCTGGATGCGCGCCAGATTTGCCTTCTGGCTGCTGATATCGGAAAAGAGCTCGATCCCGCCGGTCACTTCACCGGCATCATTACGCAGCACGCTGGTACGCATCGACACCTCGATACGGTGGCCGTCACGATGGTGCATATACAGCACCGACTCGCGCGCGCAGCCGTCGCCGATGGTCTCGGCCAGCGGACAGTGTTGATCACACAGGCACTGCCCCCTCTCGTCGATATGGGTCAGGATGCTGTCGGCGCAGGTGCGCCCGACCACCTCTTCGGCGCGGTATCCGGTAATGCGTTCCGCGGCCCGGTTCCAGTAGGTGATCACCCGCTCGGTATCCACAAAATACAAACCGTCATGCAGGTTATCGAGCACCTGCTGGTAGGTCTCGTGCCCCAACATCAACCGGGTATCGACCATCATTCCTCCAGAGTTGCCATATTTACGGCATAAGCCGTACAGACAGAAAAGCGCGCGCGCAAAACATGACTCGCCATTTAGATTATGACCACAAACCGTCAGCCCTGCCCGCGCCCGAATCGGCCCGGCGCGGTCAGTGCCGAGCAGAAAACACCAGTGCCAGCAGCCCCGCCAGCGTCAGCAGCAGACCCGCAACCCCAGGCCAGGACGGTAGCGCCGTGGCCAGCAGCCACTGTTCGGCACCCAGGGCAAACAGCACCTCGCCGGACTGGGTGGCATCAACCAGTGCCAGCCGACCCGGCGTATCGGCACGCTGACGCGCGGCCAGAAACAGGCTGGTCGCAATCACCCCCGAACACAGCGCCACCCAGGCCACGCTGATCAGCTGCCCCCGTGACGGCGCCCCGACATCCACCAGTGCTCCGAGCAGCGCCCAGCACGGCAGGCTCCCGAGCGAGAGCAGCAGCACCTTGGCAAAGGCGTTGTCCAGCCAGCATCGATCAATCACCGGTAACCCGGCACGGCCACGGCGTGCTTCCCAGACCAGCTGGTTGCCCAGCGGATAGCAGCAGGCCGCCAGCAGAATACAGCCGACATTAAGGGCCAGCGCCTCGAACGGGGCGAAGGCAAAATGATCCAGATTGACCAGCGATACCCCCGCAACCACCAGCAGTGTCAGCAGCCAGGTACGCAGGGCGATAGTGCGGCCAAAGGCGGTCAGCACCAGCAGGGAGGCCACCAGCGTCAGCTGCCAGGTGGTGGCCACCACCCAGCCGGGCGAGCCGGCTGCGGCGAAACAGAGCAGCGCGTAGAATCCGGCAAAGCCGACCCCGCCGGCCAGACACCAGAAACGCCCATGGGCGATAAATTCGCGCCCCAGCGCACGCAGATAGGCCGGCCCCTTGAACAGCGCCAGCCCCGCCGAGAGCAGCAGCACCATATACAGATAACGCAGCGCCGCCGACCAGAACCAGTGCCCGCCCTCAAGCGCCATTACCCGGTTAAGGACAAAGGTCGTACTGAAAAAGAACGCTGCGGCCAGCCCCATCAGCAACAGCAATACCGATTCACGCAGCATCACACCTCCCTGCCGGATTCTACCGCCGGCGCCGCCGGAGCGCCCTTTGCCGCTTCGGGCACACCGCGAATACGCAGAAAACTCGTCCGCACACACCGCTGTTCCGGAGCACCTGAGCGCAGTACGTACTTACTGTTCAGAATGCCGTACGGCTGTCAGCGTTGCCCCTGATGACGCTCGGCCCAGTCACGCCGCCCGGCCTGATCGAGAAAGCTCCAGGCCAGCAGACGGCTCTGCTTCTGCCCCTGCGCCATCGGCAGTACCGCCACGTCGGCCACCTTCAGCGCTGCGAGTGTGGCCTTCAGGGGGGCGAGATGTTCAGCCTTGGACACCAGCGTGGTAAACCAGCACACCTGCCCGGCAAACGCGACGCTCTCGGCCATCATGCGCTGCACAAAGGACTTTTCGCCCCCCGGACACCAGAGTTCGGCCTGCTGCCCGCCAAAATTGAGTGCCCCCGCATCGCCCTTGCCCGGTCTGCGCCCGGAGCGGCCGAGATTCTGCCATTTGCGCCGCGTACCGGCCGCCGCCTCCTTTGCCGAGGCGTGAAAAGGCGGGTTGCAGAGGCTCAGATCAAAGGTTTCACCGGGTCTGATGATGCCGCTAAAGATCCGCTCGGGCTCGGGCTGCTGCCGCAGTTCGATCTGCCCCTTAAGGGTCGGGTTGGCCGCCACAATCTGACGGGCCACCGCCACCGACACCGGATCGATATCCGTGGCGACAAAACGCCAGCCATAGCTGCGCTGCCCCAGAATCGGATAGATACAGTTGGCACCGGTACCGATATCCAGCACCCGCACCTGGCGTCCGCGGGGCGGCAGGCCATCGGCCTGGCTGCGCGCCAGCAGATCGGCCACATGGTGAATGTAATCGGCCCGGCCGGGAATCGGAGGACACAGGTAGGTTGCGGGAATATCCCAGAAGCTCACCTGATAATGGTGCGCCAGCAGGGCCCGGTTGAGCATGCGCACGGCCGCCGGATCGGCAAAATCGATGGTGCGATCACCACGGGGACTCGGACGCAGAAAGGATTCAAGCTCGGGGCAGCTGCGACAGAGCGCCGTCAGATCATAGCGCCCGCGATGCGGGTTACGCGGATGCAGCCCCGCCTTGCCGGTCTTGGGAGTATTCGTTCGCCTTGCTGCCATCGGTCCGCGCCTCCACCGGTGCAAAAAGGCAGCGATTATACCCCGCCTGTCTTCCGGCACCAGCGCCGAACGCATCGCTTGGGGAAAGCATGCCGTGCCCCGTGCACGAGGCACACATTCTCTCCCCAAGCACAACCTGCAGGTAAGTACCTACTTTGCCGGCACCGGCGATGCACACTTGTGCTCCGGCTCGGACTCGATCTCATCCACCCGGCCCTGATCGAATTCGACTTCGACACAGCGCCCCACCACCAGAGCTCCGTGTCCCTCATCGAGTTCGACCCGTGCATCCACCTCCACTGACTGGCCGGCCACCACCCAGGTACCGACCGCGCCTTCCGGGCGACTCTCCAGGCGACCGTAAAAATCCGCCGGGCTCTCGGCAAGCACCAGAGTGCTGCTCACAAGCAACAGGCCCGCAGTCATCGACAGCTTTGTTTTCATCTACAGCTCCGCTAGACAGATCAGATCAAGGGCGCGCCCACGGCACGCCCACCTGGCACTGAAGACTGCACGCCCGCCTCCCCGGTTCCCGATCGCCAGCACTCCTGACCAAGATAAAAGACTGCTGCAAAGTGCATCGCCACACCGCCAGAGAGCCGGCCCAGGCCGCTGCCATCGGCAGATGCGAACGCAGCTCGCTGATTTACCGAGTCGTTGCCGGCGCCACTCCCGAGCGGCCTCTTGTAAGCAGCGGCACAGCTGCTATAAAGGCTGTTACGCGCAACGGCCCTGTCTTCTGGCAGGGCCGTTGGCGCACGTGCGGACCGCAACAGGGCATCCCTGTTGCGCACACAGACAAGGAGTGCGGCGCCCACCATGGCCCGCGAGGTAACGAGACTATGGATGTAAAACCGCCGATCGTGATCTCCGCTATCGACGCGGATCGCATTGATCAACTGCTCGAGCGCGCTGAATTTCGCACCTGTGCCGGCCGCGCCGAGCTGCTGGCCGAGCTCGATCGCGCCCGGGTGGTCGCGCCCGAAGCGATGCCCGCGGATGTCGTGACCATGAATTCGCGCGTACGTTTTCGCGAACAGGCTTCAGGGCGCGAGTTTTCCCTGACCCTCTGTTACCCGAACGAGCGTCAGGAGGCCGATGCGCTTTCCATTCTGGCCCCGGTGGGCAGCGCCTTGCTGGGCCTTCGCGAGGGCGATCAGATCGAATGGCCGGCCCCTTCGGGCAGCCTGCTCAAGGTCGCCATTATCGAAGTGGAATATCAGCCCGAGCGGGCGGGCCTGCGCGCCTGAGCCCCGGCACCTGCATGCACCTCCCGGTCAGCCGCCATCGCGCCCGCACGACAACCGGGAGGTGGCTCGAGCACCGGACACAGAATGGCCGCTGATAAAAAAGCCCGGACGCTGCACAGACCGGGCTTTCAAAAAATGATCGATATGATCAGAGCGTCAGCTGGGCCGCTTCAAAAGCACGTACGGCTTGATCGACATACGCTCCGTCAAAGGCAATGGAGTCCGAAGTACTGAAGACCACAACCCTGTCATTGTGAATCAGGAAATAGAGCACACCTTCGGTTTCAACGCCGATCCACTCCCCCTGCCAGGGAATTCTGGCGGCCGGTATTGCAGAAATTTCTGTCCATTCGATCGCATCGGCAGCCAATGGCTGCGACAACCGTGCCAGACGCTGGGCCCATTGAAGCAACTGTTCGACAGGGACCTTATCAATCGAACTTGGGTTACCGCCCGGAAATACCCGCTTTAGTCCCAATACAGCGATATCCAAAAGCGCAGGCTCAGGCAGCTCCCCTTCCAGCAGCTGACGAGCGTAGACAAAATTGAAAACCGATTCACTCTCGTCCATACCGGGCATGGGCGTGGGTCCGACAAAATTCGCCGGAATCACCAGTGATCCCGCACCAAAATCAAACGTTCGATCAACCTGGCCCGTCATCACCAAAAACTGTTGCTCTACTTCGTCCAGCTGCAGCATCTGCTCCTGAAATAGAACCTCATCCTCCTCGTAATGAAAAGTCAGGTAGCCATCGATAATCGACCAACGCCCATGACTGGACTCAAAGATTTCAATCGCTCGCTCGAAA
>CAYWUD010000051.1:0-10530 GCA_964461355.1 uncultured Pseudomonadales bacterium
GAGAGAAACTGATCGCCGCCAAGCGGATCGGTATTACCGAGGTGATCCTGCCCGAAGCCTGCCGACGTGATTATCTCGAGCTACCCGACTATGTGCGCAGCGGCCTTGAGGTGCACTTCGTCAGCCAGTTCAAGGACGTGGTAGGTCTGCTGTTCGCAGCCTGATACAAAAAAACGCGCACCGACCGCAAGGTCCGTGCGCGTTTTTTTGCCGTATTCGAGCAACGGGTATCTGGCTAGGGCAACGGGCGCGGCGGATGCGGTTCCAGTGCAGCCAGCACCTTCAGTGCGATCGGTTCGGGCAGCAGCGGCAGCCAGAGTTCCGGCTGCTCGCGGAGCTTGCGTTGCGCCAGCTGATCTGCACTCAGGCCGCTGTCATGCAGCTCGCCCAGTACCTCGCTGACCCAGGCGACATCGGCCTGAAAACGCTGCAGGAAGGCATAGGCGTCCGGCGCCTTGGTACGAAATTCGGGCTGCGCGGCAATCACCACCTGCTGCAGCGGAAACGCGGTGGAAAAATCACGCCGATAACGCTGCTGATCATAGTCCGGCTCCTGCAGCAGGGTCAGATCATGATCCGCCCAGATCCAGCCCGGCTCCCAGTAATAACCCACCCAGGGCTGACCTGAGGCGTAGGCGCTGAGCAGAGACTCCTCAAGCTCACGCGCCGAGTGCGGACGCTCGAGTTCAAACGCCTGATCAAGGCCATAGCGGGTAAACTTGGCGGCGGTCGCCTCGGCCGCCAGCCAACCGAGCGGCGCACTGACAAACCGCGGTTTCCGCTCCGATACAGCCGCAAACAGTGGCGCATACCTCGCAAGATCGGCCACCGTGCGAAGATCCGGAGCCAGCGGCGCAATACCACGACTGGCATCACCCCGAATCATGTAGGTGGGCACGTAATAGCCCTGCCGCGCACTGCTGTAGAGTTCCCCCACCTCGAGCAACTGACCGGCCGCCACAGCCTCTTCAAAAGGCAGGAAGCCCTGCTTCCAGAGGGTCAGATGCAGATCGATCTGACGGTTCTTGAGCGCCTTGTACAGGCCGGCATCGGAGCCCTCACGCTCGGCAATCCGATAGCCGAAGCCTTCGCGCAGGATGAAGCCGAAATAGGCATTGAAAAAACGCGCCTCCGGCCAGTCGATTGCGGCCAGCACCAGCCCCGGCTCCTGCCCCTTGGCTTTCGCGGCCTGCGCCTTGCTGGCCAGATCGCCCGGCTGACAGGCGCCCAGAAACAGCAGGCACAGCAAAACCCCCAGATGACGCACCCGGGGGCAGAACATGTTGGTCATAGGGTCCTCCCTGGACACACACGCGGGGAACGGTATCGCCGATTCATGGTGCTCAGTATACTCAGGGCGATTCGGCCCTCAGGGCCACATTGCGCAAAAAGAAGTTCCCGTTAACGATCATTACCCGGACCTGACAAATGATCGACATTGCCTCACAGCAAAACCGGCCCTCGCCCGCCCGCAACGGCACACCAGCAACGATCTGGGTAGCCCACCGCGGCGGCGGCGCCCATGCCCCGGAAAATACCCTGGCCGCCTTTCGCCAGGGGCTGGCTGGCGGCGCACGCTATATCGAAGGGGACTTTCGCCTGACCGCCGACGGCAAGATCATCGCCTGTCACGACGCCAGCACCCAGCGCACCACCGGCACCGACATGGACGTTGCCACCACCCCCCTGGCAACATTGCAGACGCTCGATGCCGGACACTGGTTCGCCACAGATTTTACCGGGGAATCGCTGCCATCCCTCGACGAAGTGCTGTCCCTGCTGCCCCAGGACAAGGGCATCTATATCGAGGTCAAGAGCGGTCCCGAGCTGATTCCGGTACTGGCCAAGACGCTCGAGCAGTACGCTCTGGACTCCTGGCAAACCGTCGTCATCGCCTTCGATCCTGCGGTCATTCGGGCGACTCGGGCATTGATTCCACAGATTCGTGCCTACTGGCTGTACGAGTGGCATCAGGACCCCACAGGACCACAGGCAAGCATCGACACACTGATCCACACAGCCCAGTCACTCGGCGCCCACGGTCTGGATCTCAATGCCTGCGCCCAGCTTGATCTGGCCGCCGTTCAGGCCATCCGCGCCGCCGGTCTGGAACTACATGTCTACACGGTCAACAGCCTGAACTGGGCCATTCGCTGCCAGGCGCTGGAGATCGATTCAATCACCAGCGACCGACCGGATCAGCTGGCGGCAGAGCTCGACGCTTTCTGGGAGCCGGCGATGCAACCTGCCGACGACGCCAACGGCTATGCTCAACAGAGCGATCTCAAGCTACAGGGGCAGTAAACCACCCATGGAACACAGTTTCTGGCATCAGGCCTGGGCCAAGCCGCAACGCGGCTTTCATCTCGACGCCGTCAATCCCCTGCTCCAACGCTACCTGCCAAGGCTGGCACCGGGGGCCGGCGTACTGGTCCCCCTCTGCGGCAAGAGCCTCGATCTGGCATGGCTGGCCGACAAGGGCTATCAGGTCGATGGCATCGAACTGAGCGAAGTGGCGGCGCGTGAATTCTGGGAGGAGCGCGGCGTGACGCCGACCACCGAGCAGCAGGGCGCCTTTGCCTGCTCGCGGCATCACAACCTGCGTTTCTGGCAGGGCGATCTCTTTGACCTGTCACCGAGCCAGCTACCGGCCATCAATCTGATCTACGATCGCGCCGCACTGGTTGCCTGGCCCGAAGAGATGCGCGCGCGTTATGTCAACAAGCTGACCGACCTCGCCCCTCTGGGCAGCCAGTGGCTGCTGATCTGCCTCGACTACCCACAGCGGGAGATGCAGGGACCACCCTTTTCCATCACCCCCCGGATCCTCAAGGAACTGGTAGAACCCTACTGGCAACCGGTGCTGCTCGGTACCGAGGATATTCTTCCCAACGAGCCCCATTTTCAGGGGCGCGGACTGAGCTACCTGCTGGAAACCGTCTGGCTGCTGACACGTAAGGCGCAGTAATGCAGTCTGTCCTCCCGGCGCAGGCGCGCCGGCCCGCGTATGCATGCAATCGGTCGAGAATCGGTATCGAACCGGTAAATGGGAGAAAGCGGTTGCTTTCCCATGCAAAAGGCAATATAAGCTAGATCCTCTAGGAACAACTTGCCTTTTAAGCATTTACACAACTCCTAGAAATTCCGGATTTCTGGTCGCTACGCACAAGCCAAACCCCCATAAGGCTGGCATCATCTGCCCCGGGCCGTCCAACACGCGCCTGCAGCCTAGAGGTTTGTTTCAGAGGAACCTGAGCCAGCGACAAGCGCGGCCGATCCGGGCAGCCCAACCCTTTTTCCGAGATCAGAGGTTCATTGTGAAAACCAGCTACCGTTGTTCCGATTGCGGCACCTCCTATGAAATCGATCCGAAGCTGATGGTCTGCCCGTCCTGCTCGGCCACTCGCCAGGATGACGAGCCGCTGCGGGGCGTGCTGGAAGTTGAATACGAAGGTGCCCTGAGCGCCGATTACGACATCTTCGAGCTGCTGCCGGTAGAAAAAGAACACTTCGCACCGATGCCGGTCGGCAACACCCCGCTGTGGGAGCCGCGTAACCTGCGTGAAGAGACCGGTTTCGCCAACCTGTACATCAAGGATGACGGCGCCAACCCGACCGCCTCCTTCAAGGACCGCGCGTCCTTCCTCGTATCTGCCTTTGCCAAGAAGCACGGCATCAACGAGATCGTCCTGGCCTCTACCGGTAACGCCGGTTCTTCCATGGCCGGTATCGGCGCTGCAGCCGGTCAGCAGATCACCCTGTTCCTGCCGAAAACCGCTCCGGCTGCAAAAATGATCCAGGCCCAACAATACGGCGCCAACCTGATTCTGGCCGATGGCAACTACGACTTCGCCTGCGCCCTGGCACTGGACTACACCGAACGCTTCGGCGGCATGAACCGTAACACCGCCTACAACCCGATGACTCTGGAAGGCAAGAAAACCGTCTCTCTGGAAATCGCCAAGCAGCTGGGCAACAAGGCTCCGGATTACGTCTTCGTTTCCGTAGGCGATGGTTGCATCATCGGCGGTGTCTACAAGGGCTTCAAGGACCTGCTGAAGTTTGGCCTGATCGACAAGATGCCGGTGATCTACTGCGTCCAGTCCACCGGTTCCGACGCCATTACCCGTGCCTTCAACTCCGAAGACGGCAAGTTTGAAAACAAGGGTTCCAGCACCATCGCCGACTCCATCAGCGTGGATGTACCGGCTAACGGTTACTACGTGCTGAACCACCTGAAGCAATACAACGGCCGCTGCATCACCGTCAGCGACGAGTTTATCGTTGAGTCGCAGAAGAAGCTGTCCGAAACTACCGGTCTGTTCTCCGAGCCGGCTGGCGCGACCGCTTTTGCCGGTTTCATGGCTGCCCGCGACCAGATGGAAAAGGACGCTACCGTTGTTGTCCTGACCACCGGTAACGGTCTGAAAGACCCGGCTACTGCCGCCAAGGGCAACCCGGCCCTGCCCGCACCGATCTCTTCTATTGACGAGCTGGCTTAACGCTGGCTGTCCATCCACAAGGAGCCAACATGATTGATTTAACGGTCGACCGCAAACAGATGGAAGCCAACGCGGCCTACTGCCGTGAGAAAGGCATCTCTCTGCCGACCTTTGAAATGATGCGCAACCCGTCCGCCAACGTGCCGGGCGCTGTTCAGGATCAACTGAAAAACGTTGGTCTGTGGGATCTGAACCCGCTGAACCTGTACCGCATCACCTGGAAGAACGAACAGAAGGACTCCGGCGGTCAATACGCTGGCGTTAACCACATCGTTCTGCCGCCGGAACTGACCGGCTGCAAGGCCACCATCGTGGCTCTGTCCGGCCGCTGGTTCCCGACCGGCGCCCACAAGGTAGGCGCCAGCTTCGGCTGCCTGGCTCCGCGTCTGGTGACCGGCCAGTTCAACCCGCAGACCACCAAGGCTGTATGGCCGTCTACCGGTAACTACTGCCGTGGCGGTGCGTTCATCTCCAACCTGATGGCCTGTCAGTCCATCGCGATTCTGCCCGAAGGCATGAGCCGCGAGCGTTTCGAGTGGCTGGAAAAGGTTGCCGGTGAAACCATCGCAACTGCGGGCTGCGAGTCCAACGTTAAGGAAATCTTCGACAAGTGCTGGGAACTGCGCAACTCCGGCCAGGACCTGCAGATCTTCAACCAGTTCGACGAACTGGGTAACCCGACCTGGCACTTCAACGTGACCGGTCCGGCCATCGAAGAGATCATCAACAACATGCCGGGCAAGCGTCTGGCCGGTTACGTCTCTTCTTCCGGTTCCGGCGGTACTCTGGCTGCAGGTTACTACCTGAAGACCAAGTTCCCGAAATCCAAGCTGATTGTGGCCGAAGCACTGCAGTGCCCGACCATCGTCAACAACGGTTTCGGTGACCACCGTATCGAAGGTATCGGCGACAAGCACATCCCGTGGGTACACAACTGCAAGGACACCGATCTGGCCGTTGCGGTTGATGACGAGATCCCGGTACGTCTGATCCGCCTGTTCAACGAAGGCAAGGGTCAGGAAGTTCTGAAGCAGTACGGCATCAACCCGGAACTGATCGAAAAACTGCACCTGCTGGGTATCTCCGGTATCGGTAACACTCTGGCGGCGATCAAGTACGCCAAGTTCCACGAACTGACCGAAGACGACGTGGTATTCACCATCGCCACCGACTCCATGCAGCTGTACGGCTCACGCCTGGAAGAGCTGACCAAAGAACGCGGCGAGTACTCTGAAATTCAGGCGCACCGCGACGTAGAAGCCCTGCAGCAGGTAGGTGTCGACTACGTTCAGGAACTGGGCTACTGGGACCGCAAGCGTGTTCACAACCTGAAGTACTACACCTGGATCGAGCAGCAGGGTCTGACCGTGGATGAGCTGAACGATCAGTGGTACGACCACGACAACTACTGGTACGGCACTTTTGCCCAGGCCCAGCAGATGGACGAGCTGATCAAGGAATTCAACGACATGATCGGCCTGCAGAAGTAATTCTGCTCTGCCCGGCTCGCCGGGCAGCCATAAAAAAATCCCCGCCTTGGCGGGGATTTTTTTATGGCAATCAACGCAGCTGGTGACGCACTTTCAGCAGTTCGACTTCCTGCGCATGCTCAAGCAGGAAGCGGTTAAAGGCCTCGATCAGCTGAGGATGGCGCATGCTGGCCAGACAGAAGCCGCTTTTGCGATATGGCAGCCCCTTGTCGACCCGAATGACCGACTGCAGATTGCGCTTGCCGAGATAACGCTCCATGACGCGCTGATTGGCATAGATACCATCGATATCGCCCTGCAGCAGATCGTGTACCAGCGCACTGAGCGAAGCTCGCTCGACAAATTCAAGATCCCCTTTCTGCTGGCGCTGATAATAGGCCGACGGCGTCCAGCCGCTGAGGATACCCAGCCGCTTGAGCTGCTCGACACCCTTGCCGTGATCATCGGCCATACGCAGTACTGCATCGGTATAGTCGACCGCAGGCTGGCTGTAATGGATGGTTTCCTTGTACTTGAGTTCGGGAATCCAGTTCGGATCATCGGGAAACTGAAAATCGAGTTGACCGGCCAGAAACAGGTGAGCATTACGAATATAGGGCAGAGGCACATAATCGAACTCGATGCCCTGGGTGCGCGCAAAAAGATCGAGCAGATCGCGGTGAAAGCCCTGATAGTTGCTGTTCGGCGCCAGCGAATAGGGCATGAACTCCTGACCCTCGACCCCGACCAGATAACGCAGTCCCGACTCGGCCTGCGCCGCACCCACCAGCAGGGCAAACAGCAGTACCGAAAAACGCAACCGGGAAACACGACCGGTGCGCATATACGCATTTCTGGCACCTGCGACAGGCCTCATGCTCAGCTGCATACATCTCAAGAAAGGCGCCAACGACATTCCGGTACTCCCTCACCTCAGGCCTCTGTTCCGCACTCAGGCTGCTCTCCCTCGAGCAACGCGCCTGGCACACCAGGTCGCAATATGAGCTGCCAGTCGGCAATTGTACCCCGACCACATCACTCGGCAACCAAAGACGCTGCATTATGAAAAAAAACGCCGGTCGACACTAGCGGTAACACTGCAGCAGATTCTGCAACCGCTCCTGCCACTGCTGCCCACCGGAAACCGCAGCAATCTCTGCGGCAAATTCATGCAGCAACGGACGCAAACGGTACAGGTATTCTCCGGTCAGGGCCTGGGTCTCATCATACAGGCACGCATCCTCGATACTGACCAGCAGCTCGGGGACCATCGGGCTGCTGATGCCGGTGCGGGTAAAATCAACGGCCAGACGATGAAACACCTGAGCCGCACCGGGGCAGCCGGACAAGAGATCCCAGCCTTCTCGAATCAATGCCTGAAGCCCCTCAAGATCACGCGCCAGACGACTGGCTGCATCACGATCCTGATGCGGCGTGATATCCGCCGATACCGCCAGTGCATCGACCACCGCCAGCGCGGCGCAGCAGAGCTGCGAGCCGAACTGTTTTTCGGCAAAGCTCTTGATCGTCACCACCATCCGCGACACCAGACCGCGTTCAAGCTGACTGATCATGATCTCGGCCAGGGCCAGCACCTCGGCTTCGAGGCTGAACCGCTGTACAGCGCTGCCGCGCGGATACCCTGAGCCGTCGGCACGCTCATGGTGCTGCGCCACCCAGAGCCTGAGGTCGGCTGGATAACCGTCCAGCGTCAGCAGAAAGCTGCCCAGCATCGGGTGCACCTGCAGGCGCTGTAACTGAGCGGTATCCAAACCGACACTGTAGTTCTTGTCATTCGCCAGTTCGGGATCAAGGTGCAGCATGCCGATATCGTGCAGCAGGCCGGCCCCGGCCAGCAGAGCTTCACGTTCGGGCAACAGTCGCAGCTGATGCGCCAGCGCCGCCGCCAGCAACCCGGTGCGTACCAGATGGGTAAACAGATTGGGCCAGTTGCAATGAATCAGGGTCAACTTGTTGGCCGCCACGGTACGCAGCGGAAACGCACACAGCGCATCGCAGGCCTGATCGCCCCACAACAGCCCCTTCAGGCCTCCTGCGCTCAACGGCGACTGCAGCAACGCTCGGGCATGCTCGCGCAGCACGGCCGAGGACACCCCCTCGCTGATCTCGACCATCAGATCCAGCGGCTTGTTCAACTTGTGTTTGAGCAACAGGATCTGCCGCTCGGAGTTGATGGCCGCCCCCTTGGCCAGTAGCTTGGCGCCGCTGGCACTGTAGATATCCTCCGCGGCAACAACCGATTTGACATCGCCCAGCGCGGTCAGGAGCCGCACATTGTCCTGATAATGGCTGCTCTGGTGATCCGTGCCGCTTTCGGTCTGCTCAGGCATGCACCCTCCCCCATCCAACACCCCGAACCTGTTGTTGAGCCTAGTCCATCCAGCCGCGGATACTGACTGGTCGCATGGAGCGAGATCCTCTAAAGTGAGCCCTCTTCAAGCAACCCAGAGTATCCCGCCTTGATCACGCGCTGCCTTGTTCTTCTGCTCGGCCTGCTACTCGGCTTCAGCACCTATGCCACACCGCCCCCTATCGATCTGCTTCAACAGATCCAGCAGCAACGCCCGCAGCCGATGCTGGGTGATTTTGACCGCATGGCGGAAAAGCGCGTGGTCCGCGTACTGCTGCCGTTCAGCAAGACCTTTTACTTTCTCGACGGCGCCACGGCCCGGGGCATCGAGTACGACAGCGTCAAAGCCTTCGAGGCCTTCCTCAATCGCGATATCAAGGACCCGGCGCAGCAGATCCATGTAGTGCTCCTGCCCACGGCGCGCAACCAGCTGCTGCCGAAACTGCTGCGCGGCGAGGGCGATCTGGCTCTGGGCAACCTCACCATTACTCCGGGGCGGCGCAAGATTGTCGATTTCTCGATACCGGTGTACAGCACCATCAACGAGATCCTGGTCAGTCATCGCGACAGCGCTCCCGTCGCTTCGCTCGAGGAACTCGGTGGCCTGCAGGTCTACGTGCGCCCTTCGAGCAGTTATTATCAGAGCCTGTTACGCCTCAATCGCACGCTGAGCACGCAGAATCGTCCCACCGTCGATCTGGTCCTGGTCGATGACCTGCTCGAAGATGAAGACCTGCTCGAGATGATTCATGCCGGCCTGATCGAACGCATCGTGATCGACGAGCGCAAGGCCGAACTCTGGGAAGGTATTCTCAGCGATATCCGCCTCGACCGGCAGATTATCCTGCGCCAGAACGGCGAAACGGGCTGGGCCATGCGCAAGGACAGCCCGCTGCTGGCCGCGCAGGTCAACGCCTTTATCAAGACCCATCGCGAGGGTACCCTGTACGGCAACCTGCTGCTCAAACGCTACCTCAATAACCAGCGCTGGATCACCCGCGCAACCAGCACCCTCGAATGGCACAAGCTGCAGAACAGCCTGCCGTACTTCAAGACCTACGGCGAACGCTACGGCTTTGACTATCTGATGCTGCTGGCACTGGGCTATCAGGAATCGAAGCTCGATCCGAACGCCAAGAGCCCGCGCGGCGCCACCGGCATCATGCAGCTCCTGCCAAGCACCGCGCGTTACGTCGGTTTCGAAGAGATCGAGGGGCTGGATAACAACATCCATGCCGGCAGCAAATATCTGCGCTATCTGGTCGATCAGCACTTTGCCGACCCGGCGCTGACGCCCCTGAACCAGACCCTGTTTGCCTTCGCCGCCTACAATGCCGGGCCCAACCGTATTCGTCGTCTGCGCGAACAGGCCTCGGCGGCAGGCCTTGATCCCAACCACTGGTTTGGTGAAGTCGAGCAGCTTGCCGCCCGCGAAATCGGCCGCGAAACCGTGCTCTATGTCAGCAATATCTTCAAATACTATGTGAGCTACCGCCTGGCCCTGCAGAAAAAGGAAGCCAAGGCAGCAGCCATCGAGCGACTGCAGGAAGAGACGCAAAACCCCTGAGCAAAGGCGGCTATGGTTAAAGAAAAAAGGACCCCACCATGGCCGCAGCTCCTTCCAACCCGCTCTCCTGCAGCTATGTCAGCCCTGATGGCACGCCCTGTGCCGATGCCAAGACGCAGGGTGACTACTGCCTCTGGCATGCCGGTCTGAACGAGTATCCGGAGGACCTGAAAAACCTGCTTGAGCTCAGAGCGGCCAGTGCGCGCCCCATGACCGGCTTCTGTCTGCAACATGCAGAGCTTGGCGGCATCAATCTGGTTTCGCGGCGCTACCACGAAGGCTATGACCTCAGCCATGCCGATCTCTACCGCGCCGACCTGCGCGATGCCCATCTTTATCAGCTGAATCTTTTTGGCGCCTCGTTGCTCAAGGCCAACCTGCGTGGCGCCAACCTCAACCGCGCCAACCTGGAACGGGCCGATCTGCTTGGTGCACAGCTCGATCATGCCAAGCTCGAGGGCGTCAACTGGGGCCAGCAGGTACTGCAGGAGCAGCAGGCGCTGGCCGAACCTGAAGGTAAAAAACGCCACGATCTGCTGCAGCAGGCCGAGGAGGTCTACCGCAACCTGCGCAAGGTCAACGAAAACCAGGGGCTGTTCGAGGCCGCCGGCAATTTCTTCC
>CAYWUD010000052.1:0-10513 GCA_964461355.1 uncultured Pseudomonadales bacterium
AAAAAGAGCCGACCTCTGGCTTGGCCGTCTTCAGTAATGGCTGTATCGAGTCCTGCAAAGCAGGATGCAGGGCCGCCCTGCCGGAGGTAGGCGGGAGCTTGTTGATCACGGCCTAAATTACAGTTTGCCGCCAGTACATAGAGCTTGCAGGCGGTAAACTTGCTCATGGGTTGATTCTGAGAGGCAGGGGTACTGCTACAGCCTGCCAGTAGGATAAGGCTGGTGGAGAGAAGTGCACGGATCGTTAACATGGAACATTCCCTGTTCAATTTGTTTGAGTCGGTGAGGGCGCCACGCTAGCAGCTCAGTGTGTAGATAGCCAGTAGCGGTAAGGTATTCGCCAAGGGCTGGTGAATCGCGCGATGGATGCAGTGCATTACCCGCTGGGTTAGCATCGGCGCAGCCTGTTATCAGCCCGGGAGCCTGACCCTGTGACCTCCTTTGATCCTGCCTCGCTGCTTGGCCCCGGTATCTGGGCCCGGGATCTGCCGTTGCCGGAGCTGCCGCTGCTGGCGGCGCCCGAGACGGTCGAGGTGGCCGTGGTCGGCGGCGGGTATACCGGGCTCTGTGCCGCACTGGCGCTGGCTGAGCGCGGCGTTGCCGTGACCCTGCTCGAGGCCGGTCAGATCGGTCTCGGGGCCAGCGGTGCCAACGGTGGGCAGGCATCAGCGGCGCCGCGCCTGCCTATCGAGGCGCTCGAGCGCCTGCTGGGACGCACCGCTGCGCGTGCGTTCTGGCAGCTGCATCAGGATGCCCAGCAGGCACTGCGCCGACAGATCGCGCGCCTTGGCATCGCCTGTGACTGGCGCCCCGGGGTGGTGCAGCTGGCCGCTACCGCCGCGCAGGCGGCGCGGCTCGCGCAGCGCGCAGAGCATCTGCGCGCGCACTACGGCGCGGACCATTACCGTTTCTATGGCGCCGATGCGCTGGGCGCGCTGATCGACAGCCCGCGGTACTGCGCAGGGCTTCTGGATGCCCGCAGTGCCCATCTGCAGCCGCTGAAGCTGCTGCTGGGGCTGGCGCGGGCGGCACAGAATGCCGGTGCGCGCCTCTATCAGCAGAGCCCGGTGCGTGTGCTGCGGCGGCGCCGGGACGGTTTTGTGCTCGAGGCCAACGCCATCGAGGTGCGCGCCGAGCGGGTCCTGCTGGCCTGCAACGGTGCTGCGGCGCAGCTGGCCCCGGCACTGGTTGGGCAGAGCTGGCCGCTCTGCAGCTTTATGCTCGCCACCGAGCCTCTGCCGCCGGCACTCTGTAGCCGGCTGCTGGCCCGGGATCTGGCGGTATTCGACTCTGATCGTCTGCTGCATTACTGGAAACGCACACCGGACCGGCGTTTGCTGCTTGGCGGTGCCGATGCCTCGGCGCCTGATCGACAGGTGGCGTCACGATTGCAGCGCGCGCTGGCGCGCATCTATCCCGCGCTGGCCGGGGTGCGGATCGATGCCTGCTGGGGCGGCCGCTTTGCCCTCAGCCGCAACCGTCTGCCGCAGGTCGGCGAACAGGAACCGGGACTCTGGTATGCCCAGGGCTACAGCGGCGACGGTCTGACTCTGGGCTGCTATACGGGCACCCTGATCGGGGCGCGGCTGGCCGGCGATACGGCGCTGGCGGCGCCGCTGGATCTGCTCTGCGCCCTGCCCAGGCGGCGCTGGCACGGGCCGGAACGGTTGCGTACGGCTTTGCTGCCGGCGGCTCTGGCCCTGCTGGCGTGGCTCGAGGACCGTTGATCGGCGGAGCGCTGTATCTTTGCCGGACATAAGCTACTACTTACATAGGGCCGGATAAAAAGGCCGGGCTGTCGCAGGCCAACAGCGGCAGTTCCTTTGATGGATGCAGGGATGCTTTAACGGCAGGTGTTACCCATGTCCGATTCGACCCCCAGCCCCCTGACTGGTGTCGAGCGTCAGCTGACCCCCGACAGCCAGCTTATTTCCACCTCCACACTGGAGGGGGATGTCACCTACTGCAACCCCGAGCTGTACGCCTTCACCGGATACAGCTGGGCCGATGTCGGTGGCAAACCGCAGAAGATGATGGGTGCCGGCGGCTTGCCGCCGCAGGTGCGTACCGAGCTGTATGCCCAGCTCAAGGCCGGTCATGCCCACAGCGCCATCATGTGTAACCGCTGCAAGAATGGCGATCACTACTGGGCCGATGTCTACTCGACGCCGATCTACAAGGGCGGTCAGCTGGTGGGCATCGAGTCGAGCCGGGCGAAGCCCGATCCGGAGGTGGTGGCACGGGCGCGGGCGATCTACCCGCGCATGCTGGCGGGCAAGAAGTTCTTTACCCCGCTCGATCCCTGGCTGCGGCTGGGCATGGCGGGCAAGCTGCAGCTGCTCTGGTCGCTGCTGCTGCTGGCGCTGTTTGCCGGGCTGTACTGGCAGATGCCCGAGCAGTGCTGGACTCTGGCCGGGTATCTGGCCGGCGCGCTGCTGCTGGGCGCTGCGATCAACTGGGGCGTGACCGAGGGGCTGCGTCAGGCGGCGGCAAAAAGCCGTGCCGAGATCGATTCGAATCTGGCCCGTCAGCTCTACAGTGGCCGTCAGGACGAGGTCGGGCAGCTGGAGCTGGTCGCCCATGTCATGCGCTCGAAACTGCGCACGGCGCTCGGCCGCGTCGGTGAAGCGGCCGACGAGCTGGTGCGCGAAAGCAGCAACGCCAAGTCGCTGGTGGAACAGACGCGCACCGAGCTGGCCAGTCAGGATCACGCCATCGAACAGATCGCCACCGCCACCGAAGAGATGAGCAGTACCGTGCGCGAAGTGGCCAGCAACACCCACGAGGCCTCCGATGCCGCCGAGCAGGCCGATCAGTCTGCCGCCAACGGCCAGCAGCTGGTCGGTGAAACCATTGCCCTGATCGACAGCCTCAAGCAGCACCTGATGGATGCGACCGAGGTGATTCATACCGTCAACCGTGAAAGCGAGTCGATCGACGAGGTGCTGGTGGTGATCCGTGGCATTGCCGAACAGACCAACCTGCTGGCGCTGAATGCGGCGATCGAGGCTGCTCGGGCCGGCGAGATGGGACGCGGTTTCGCCGTGGTGGCCGATGAGGTGCGCAGCCTTGCCAGCCGCACCCAGGGTTCGACCGCCGATATCCAGAACATGATCGAACGGCTGCAGCAGACCACCCACAAGGCGGTGGCGGCGATGGAGCTGAGCGATCAGAAGGCGCAGCAGGCCTCCAGCCAGTCGGAAGAGTCGCGCATTGCGCTGGCGACCATTACCGATCAGGTCGGGCTGATCAACCAGCTCAACAGCATGATTGCCAGCGCGGTCGAGGAGCAGTCCTCCGTTTCGGCCGAGATTGCCGAGAAGGTCCAGGGGATTCGCGTCAACTCCGAACATACCGGCGAAAATGCCCAGCGCACCCTCGAATCGACACTCGGTGTGGGCGAACAGGCTGACAAGCTGAGGGAGGTGGCACGGAGCTTCAAGGTCTAGCTTTGCTGCTGCATATCTTGAACAAACACGCCGTCCTGTTCCGGGCGGCGTTTTTTGTTGGGGGGAGGGGCCTTCGGCTCGTACTTCACAGCTGGGCGGGCAGCTGGCGCAGTAGGCCGATCGCCTCCCGGGTCCTGTCGCCACAGGCGACAAAGGCACGCAGCTGCTGGCGGGAATCAAAGGCCCGAGCGATCAGCCCCGCGGCATCCCCCTCGATCTGCCACTGGTTGTCTTCCGCCAGGGTATCGCCGGCCAGTTGCAGCGGCAGTTTCGGTGTTTTCACCCGAACCAGCAGCGCCGGCAGGCTGAGTGCGGCCTCCTGGCCGAGCAGGGTTTTGGCCAGGGCGTTGGCGCCCAGCAGGGTCGGTTGCAGGTAGGCGCGCAGCGTACCTTCGACCTCGGCACAATCACCGAGGGCGTAGATATCCGGATCGGAGGTGCGCAGCAGGCGGTCCACGACAATGCCTCGGTTGGTCGTCAGCCCGGCCGCAGCGGCCAGAGCGGTATTGGCACGCAGGCCGGCGGCGCAGATCACCGCATCAACCTCAAAGCGCGGCTTGCCTTCGAGCTGGACCTTAATGGCGTTTGCGTTCTGCTCAAGCGATTCGATGGCATAGCCCAGCTGCAGTTCGATCCGGTCGTTGAGCATGGCGGCCGATAACTGTGCACCGATCACCGGCGGCAGCAGTCCCGCCAGAGGTTGTCTGGATTTGTCTGCCAGTATTACCCGGCGGCCGCTGGCAGCGAGATCCATGGCGAGCTCGCAGCCGATCAGACCGGCGCCGATCACCAGTACCGAGCGGGCCCCCTCCAGTTTCTGCTCGGCGCCGGCGTACGCCTCCAGGCTGTTGAGGCTGATCAGCGCGTCGCGGCCGGAGCCTGCAATTGGCGGCAGAAATGTCTCGGCTCCGATGGCCAGCACCAGCTGGCCGTAGTCAAAGCGCTGGCCGTTGGCGATCAGGGTTTTGCCCTTGGCATCGATCGACTGGACCCGGTGCCGGGCCAGCAGCTCGATGCTGTGCTGTTCGGCAAACGCGGCCCCGCTCAGTTTGATCAGATCGCCGGCGCGCTGCCCCCTGCTGAAGACATGGCTGAGGTCGGGTTTGTGGTACTCGGCGCCGCTGTCGGCGGTGATCAGACGGATCGGGCGCTCTGGGTCCTGGCGCCGTAGCGCCCGGACCAGTTGCTGGGCGGCAAAGCCGCTGCCGATAATGGTGATGTTCATGCGGCCTGCTCCTGCGCAATCGGGGTGAACACCTCCTTGCCCAGTCCGCATTCGGGGCAGAGGAACGCTTCGGGAACCTCGCTCCAGGCCGTGCCGGGGGCGACATTCTGGTTCGGCTCGCCCAGAGCCGGATCGTAGACCCAGTGGCAGACGCTGCAGAGCATGCAGGTGCAGTCGCTGGCGTGGACCGGTTTTTCCTCTGCTTTCGGGGCGATGGTTTCCGGCACTCTGGGTTCAGGCTGTGCGGCTGCGGTTTGAGTTGCCTCGGTTGCCGCGCCGTCGAGGCTGTTCAGAGCCCACTGGCGCGCGATGCGGCGACCGAATTCCCGGCATGCCCTGAGGGTGCTGTGATCGGGCTTCCATTTCGCCTTCAGGCTGTCAGCGGTGGCAAAGCCGGCCTCACGCAGGCGACTGTCGATGCGATCGACGGCGCCACCGGTCCAGCCGTAGCTGCCGAAGGCGGCGGCACTTTTATCCTTGAAGCGCAGGCCGGTGATCTCTTCGAGCATGCCGGCGACTTTCGGCATCATCACGTTGTTCATGGTCGAGGAACCCACCAGTACCCCCTTGGAGCGGAACAGGTTGGAGAGGATCTCGTTCTTGTCGTGGCGTGAAACGTTGAAGATCTTCACCGCCACCTCCGGGTCCTGCTCGTTGATCCCCTGAGCGATCGCCTCGGCCATCATGCGGGTGTTGTCCGACATTGAGTCGTAGAACAGGGTGATCCGGTCTTCCTGGTAGTTACCCGCCCACTCGAGGTATTTCTCGATGATCTGGATCGGGTTGTCGCGCCAGACCACACCGTGGGACGTGGCAGTCATGTCCACCGGCAGGTTGAAGCTCAGTACCTCTTCGATCTTCGGCGTCACCAGATTGCTGAAGGGGGTAAGGATGTTGGCGTAGTAGCGCAGGCACTGCTCGAACAGCTCGGCCTGATCGACCTGGTCGTTGAACAGGCGCTCGTCGCAGTAGTGCTGGCCGAAGGCGTCGTTGCTGAACAGGACGGCATCGCCGGTCAGGTAGGTCATCATGCTGTCGGGCCAGTGCAGCATCGGGGTTTCGACAAAGATCAGCTGCTTGCCGTTACCCAGCTCCAGGCTGTCGCCGGTTTTGACCGGATGGAAATTCCATTCCGGGTGGTGGTGGTGGCCGACGATCGAATCGAGGGCGTTTTCGGTGCAGTAGATCGGGGTGCCCGGGATCTTCTCCAGCAGTGCCGAGAGGGCGCCGGCGTGGTCCTCTTCGGCGTGGTTGACGACGATGTAGTCGATCTCGTTAAGATCGATTTCAAGTTCGAGGTTCTGCACAAATTCATGGCTGAACTTCTGGTCCACGGTATCGATCAGCACGGTCTTTTCTTCACGGATCAGGTAGCTGTTGTAGCTGGTGCCCTTGGTGGTCTTGTATTCGGTACCGTGGAAGTCACGGACTTCCCAATCGCGCTTGCCGACCCAGGAGATGTTGTTTTTAACGTGGATAGCCATGTGATTACTCGCTCTGTGTGATCAAAAGTGATTTTGCTTGTTCCTGTTATTGCAGAAGCTGTGCCAGCTTTTAACCTGTTGATTTATAAAGATTTGTATTTTTGTACTGTCTTAATGACAGTGCTTCTTTGGCTGTCATTAAGACAGTGCCATGTCATAATGACTGTTATTTGCGAAGCAGCAGGGGATGGTCGTGCAGAAGACCCGGTTTACCGAACAGGCATTGGCGCTGGCACTGGAACTGACCACCGGTATCTCCACCCAGGATCGTTTCGACCGGCTGCTGGCTACGGTGCGTCAGCTCTTGGGCTGCGATGCTTCGGCGCTGCTGGCCTATGACGACAAGCAGTTCTCGCCGCTGGCGATCAACGGCCTGACCGAGGATGTGCTGGGACGGCGCTTTGTCATTACCGAGCATCCGAGGCTGGAGGCGATCGCCCGCGCTGGCGATATCGTCCGTTTTCCCGCCGATACCGAGCTGCCCGATCCCTACGATGGGCTGATCCCGAGCCATACCGACCAGCTCAAGGTGCACGCCTGCATCGGCCTGCCGCTGCTGGCCGAGCAGGGGCTGATCGGTGCCCTGACCATCGACGGGCTTGATCCGCACCAGTTCGATCAGTTCAGCGATGACCAGCTGCGCACCGTCACCGCGCTGGCGGCGGCGACCCTGAACAACGCACTGCTGCTTGATCAGCTGGAAAAGCGCAGCGGCAATCTGGCCGGTGCGCCGGTTGTGAGCGCTGGTGCGGGTGCCGCAGCCCCGGAGATCATCGGCCAGTCGGGACCGATGCAGGCTCTGGGGCAGCAGATCGGCGCCGTGGCCGGCACCGATCTGACGGTGCTGATCCAGGGGGAAACCGGGGTCGGCAAGGAGCTGGTCGCCAGTGCCATCCATGCCCAGTCGAGCCGTGCCGGGCGGCCGCTGATCTACCTCAACTGTGCGGCGCTGCCCGAGTCGGTGGCCGAGAGCGAGCTGTTCGGCCATGTGAAGGGCGCCTTTACCGGCGCGATCAGCAACCGCAGCGGCAAGTTCGAGCTGGCCGACCGCGGTACCCTGTTTCTCGACGAGATGGGCGAGCTGCCGCTGTCGCTGCAGGCCAAACTGCTGCGGGTGCTGCAGCAGGGGGATCTGCAGCGTATCGGCGATGATCGCAGCCTGAAGGTCGATGTGCGCATCATTGCCGCCACCAACCGCGATCTGCAGCAGGAGGTCGATGCCGGGCGCTTTCGTGCCGATCTCTACCATCGCCTCAGCGTGTTCCCGATCGCGGTACCGCCGCTGCGTGCCCGGGGGAGTGATGTGGTGCTGCTGGCGGGCTTTTTTGCCGAACGCATTCGCGCGCGCCTCGGGCTCGAGCAGCTGCGTCTGAGCGCCGCAGCACGCCGCTGCCTGCAGGCCTATGCCTGGCCGGGCAATGTGCGCGAGCTTGAACACAGCATCTACCGGGCGGCGGTTCTGGCCCGTTCACGGGCGGATGGCCCGCATGTGCTGATCGAACCGATGCATTTCGAGGGGGCTCTGGCCGAGGCCCGCGCGCTGCCGGTGATGCAGGCGCCTGCGGCCACCACGGCTGCAGGGGCTCCGGCGCCTGGGGTGGGGCTGCGCGAGGCAACCGAGCAGTTTCAGCGCCAGCTGATCGATGAGGCGCTGAAGGCCTGTGCGGGCAACTGGGCCGCAGCGGCGCGCTACCTTGAGCTTGATGCCGGGAATCTGCATCGGCTGGCCAAACGGCTGGGGCTGAAATGACCGGCTGAGATACACACAGGCCGCCCGCAACAGTACGGCCGGTGTGTTTGGGAGGCGGGGTCAGCTGAGTTCGCCGGCCCAGTCGCTGAGCATCTCAGCGGCCACCCAGTCCAGATCATCGGAGAGCGCCAGCAGGTGGTGCAGCTTGCAGAAGGCCGCTTCCGGGGTGAGGTCGCCGCCTGCGATCACGCCGGCGCGGGTCAGCGCCGAGCCAGCGGCATAGCTGCCGGCGCTGACGCCGCCGGCCTGACACTGGGTCAGGTTGATGACCCGCTTGCCGGCGTCGTGCAGCTCGCGCAGCGCGGCCAGAAAATCAGCGTTCAGATCCGGGCCGTTACCGGCGCCGTAGCTCTGCAGCAGAATGCCGCGTTCGGGGCGGGCCAGATACTGGCGCACAAAGGCGCCATCGATCCCGGGGAAGATCTGCAGCGGCAGCACCTGGGGTTCTTCATAGGCGCTCGGGAAGGGCAGTACCTGCATCGGTGCGGCCGGGCGCAGCAGGTGATGGGCCAGTTTCAGCTGAATTCCTACCTCCGCCAGTGGCGGGAAGTTGGGGCTGGCAAAGGCGCGGTAGCCCTGTGAATGCACCTTGCGCGCCCGGCAGCCACGCAGCAGCAGACTGCCAAAACAGAGGCCGACCTCCTTGAGCTGATCGCTGCCGGCGAGTTCGAGACTGTGGATGATGTTGTCGACCGCATCGGTGCGTGCCTGTGCCAGAGGCAGCTGGCTGCCGGTCAGGATCACCGGCTTGTTCAGCCCGCGCAGCAGAAAGGCCAGAGCACTGGCGCTGTAGGCCATGGTGTCGGTGCCGTGCAGGATCACAAAGCCGTCGTACTGATCGCTGCGGCGCAGAATATCCTGGGCGATCTTGAGCCAGTGGCCCGGCACGATATTGCTCGAGTCGATCAGCTCGGCGTAGCTGTGACAGTCGAATTCGGGCAGGCCCGCAGGCAGGCGCTGGGCCAGCAGCCCTTCGAAGCCGCCACTGGGGGCAAGCCCCTCGCTGGAGGGCTGCATGCCGATGGTGCCGCCGGTATAGGCCAGATAGATGCGCTTGCCCATGCTCGATTCTCGCAAAGTGGATCAGGGGGCGATTGTTCGATCTGCGCCTTGCCGGGTCAAGGGGCAGGGACGGCCTCCTCCAGATACAGGGCGCGCGCCTGACGCAGGGCGCGCTGCTGCAGCTTGTCGGCCTGGCGGGCAATCTGCCGGCTGGCGTGGCGGATCAGCTGGTGCCGGGTTTTCAGCGCCTCGAGCTGCTGCCGGCGGTGGCGCTGGGCGCGTTTGCCCCGGGCGGTATCGGCCAGACGCTGCTTGAGCACCTGTTGGCGGGTACGGCAGCGGCGGTCGAGTGCTTCGAGCCACTCCTGCAGCAGGTCAAGGTCGTGCTTGTCGCCAAGGCTCTTGGTCAGCGCCGCAATTCTGGGGTCCTCCTGCTGCAGCAGTTCCTGCTGGTACTGCAGGTACTTGGCCCATTTGCGCAGGCGGTGGTAGTGCTCGGCGGGACTGTCCGGGCCGAGTTTCTGGCACAGCTTGCGGCCCTTGCGTCGCGTACACTGATGACCCTCGACCAGCTGTTCAAGCGGTGTCTGCCGCCAGGCGCCCAGATCCAGCGCGAGCTGCTGGCGCAGGACGCTCTGGCTCAGGGCGTTGAGCCGTGCGCGGGGCCGCCGCGCCCGTGGCGGCAGCAGATCGAGGGCGTCGGGACAGAGCTTTTTCAGCCAGTTGCGGCGCACATCCAGATCGCGCTGGTCGGCCAGCTGTTTGGCCAGGAGGTTCAGCTGCCGCTGGCGCTGCTTGCTGAGGATGGGATCGGCGATTGCCAGCAGTTGCCAGATGGCGCGCAGGCGCTTGGTACACAGGCGCAGCTGGTGCACCGCCTTTTCGGCCGGCAGGCGCTCGAGCTGGGTACGTGCCTCGTGGTGAATCCGTTCGCTGTAGTCGCGAAGCTGCTGGGCATCGAGGCCGGGCATGGTGCTGATCCTTTCCTGAACTCCTGTTTACAACTTAGGCGGGGGCACCGGGGGTTGCCACAGCAGGACGGCAGACGGGGCCCGAAGGCCCCGTGTGGATGCGGGTCAGGCGACCTTGAAGATATGCAGCTTGTCGCGCAGCTGATCGCTCATGCCCTTGAGGGTTTCGTTGAGCTCGATACTGCGGTGGATGTTGCTCAGGGTATGTTCGGCGGCATCGACGATGCGCCCGGCGCTCTGGGTGATGCTGTCGCTGGCCAGCGCCTGCTCGCGGGTGGAGCTGGCGATCTGCAGGTTCATCTGGTTGATGGTGTCGATCGAGGCGGCGATCTTCTGCAGCTCCTCGTTGGCCTGCTGGGCCAGCTGGTCGGTCATGGCACTGGCGGCGCGGCTGGCATCCATCGAGTGCATGGCGCTGTCGCTGGAGTGGATCAGCCGCTCGAGGGTCTGCTGGATTTCGGTGGTGCTGTCGGCGGTGCGACTGGCCAGGGTGCGCACTTCATCGGCGACCACGGCAAACCCGCGTCCCTGTTCCCCGGCCCGGGCCGCCTCGATGGCGGCGTTGAGGGCGAGCAGATTGGTCTGCTCGGCGATGCCGCGAATCACGTCGAGAACGCTGACGATGCTGTCGA
>CAYWUD010000053.1:0-10309 GCA_964461355.1 uncultured Pseudomonadales bacterium
AGAGAGAGAGATTCACACACTGGAAGAATGAACTATCGTGGATCAAATCTGGATCAGACTTATTTTTCCACTTACAAACGACTGTTTTTTCTAACAAATTTGGTCGGAACGAGAGGATTTGAACCTCCGACCCCCACAACCCCATTGTGGTGCGCTACCAGACTGCGCTACGTTCCGATGCCGCTTAGGCTATTACAAATTCCGTTCTGCTTCAAGCAGTTAGACGATCTGAACGGCCTTAAAACAACCTCAGTCGTTTTCTGCGTGGCGCTATAGTAGCGAAATCAAACGAAGATGCAAGAGGTGCAGAGCCCGATTTAGAGCAACCGCTTCAGGCTGTCGAGATCACTCAACATCTGCCGGATCAATTGCTGATAGGGTGTCTGCTCATCAGCCGCAGCAACTTGTTCTGTGGCCAGCTGATTGCGCGCACCCTCAATGGTGTAGCCCTGCTCGTAAAGCAAAGAACGAATCTGGCGAATCAGGAGCAGATCGGCCTGCTGGTAATAGCGCCGGTTGCCACGGCGCTTGATCTTCTGCAGTCCGGAAAACTCCTGCTCCCAGTAGCGCAGCACGTGCGGTTTCAGGTCACACAGACGCGCTACTTCACCAATGGTGAAGTAGCGCTTGGCGGGAATGCCTGGCAGCTCAGCTTGCCTGTTGGCCGCCATTGTATGCCTCGACACGCGCCTTGAGTTTCTGTCCCGGCCGGAAGGTCACAACCCGCCGTGCCGAAATCGGAATCTCTTCGCCGGTCTTGGGATTACGGCCGGGACGCTGACTTTTATGACGCAGCTCGAAGTTGCCGAAGCCCGAAAGCTTGACCGGCTCATCCTCGGCCAGCGCCTGGCGGATCTCTTCGAAAAACAGCTCCACCACTTCCTTGGCTTCCCGTTTGTTCAATCCGAGCTCCTCGAACAGTTGCTCGGCCATATCCGCTTTTGTCAGCGCCCCCATGGCTTATTTCCTCAGCTGTGCGTTAAAGCGCGTCTCCAGAGTAGACACCACCTGGTCGAACAGGCTGTTGACTTCATCGTCGGTTAGAGTGCGTGATGCATGCTGCAAGGTCAAGCCCAGCGCCAGCGATTTGAAACCCGGCTCAATCCCCTTGCCCGCGTACACATCGAACAGCTTGATATCACGCAGCAACTCACCGGCCACCTCGGTGATCGCGGCCAGCAGGTCGTCCGCAGCCACATCGGCCTTCACCAGAACGGCGAGATCACGACGCACTTCCGGGTACTTGGACAGCGGTGCAAAGGCGGCCACCGCACCCTCGGTGATCGCCGCCAGGTCCACTTCAGCCAGATAAACCGGCTGATTCAGGCCCAGCGTCTTTTGCAGTGACGGGTGCAGCGCACCGATAAAACCGATGGTTTCGCCGTTACGGGTAATCGCGGCGCACTGACCCGGGTGCAGCGCCGGATGCTTGGCCGCAGCAAAGCTGAAGCTATCGCCGTTACCACCGGCTTCAAGCAGACGCTCGAGATCACCCTTGAGGTCGAAGAAGTCCACGGCCTCTTTACGGCCAGCCCAGCCTTCCGGATCACGGGCGCCGTAGCACAGCATCGCCAGCTGTTCGTTCTGCTGCAGCTGATCACCCTTCTGTACGAAGGTCTGTCCGGTTTCGAACAGACGAATCCGCTGCTGCTGGCGGTTCTGGTTGTAGACCGCTGTCTTCACCAGACCCGGCAACAGACTGGTACGCATCACCGCCATATCGGCAGAGATCGGGTTGGCCAGCTCGACCACCGGCTCGCCCGGAGCAAACTGCTGCTGCAGTTTAGGATCGATAAAGCTGTAGTTGACGGTTTCGTTGTATCCGCGCGCCACCAGAATACGGCGCAGCTGCATTACCGGAGTCAGGGCTTCGGGCGCCGGCTTGAGGTTCATGCGTACCAGCGGCGTGGAGGTCGGCAGGCGGTCATAACCGTAGATACGGCCCAGCTCTTCGATCAGATCGACTTCAATGCTGATATCAAAGCGCCAGCTCGGCACCTGTACACGCCATTGGCCCGCGCCTTCGGCCTGCAGGGACAGACCCAGAAGACTCAGCAGTTCTTGTACATCGGCGTCACTGATCGCCATCCCCAGAACCTGGGTAATACGCTCGGAGCGCAGCAGCACCTCATGCGCCTTGGGCAGATGTTCTTCACTGACCACTTCGACAACCGGACCCGGCTCACCGCCACAGATTTCCAGCACGAGCGCGGTAGCGCGTTCGATCGCCTTGCGCTGCAGGGCGTAATCCACGCCGCGCTCGAAGCGGTGCGAGGAATCGGTGTGCAGGCCGTAGTTACGCGCCTTACCGGCAATACAAATCGGATCGAAGAACGCACTTTCCAGGAAGATGTCCTGGGTCTTGCTGCTCACACCGGAGTGTTCACCGCCCATCACGCCAGCAATGGCCAGCGGACCCTTGGCGTCAGCGATCACCAGCGTTCCGGCGCTGAGGGTGACTTCCTGGCCGTCCAGCAGCACCAGCAGCTCACCGGCATCCGCCTGGCGCACGATAATCTTTTCGTTCAGCTCTGCCAGATCAAAACCGTGCATCGGCTGACCCAGTTCAAGCATCACGTAGTTGGTAATATCAACCACCGGATCGATAGAGCGAATACCGCTGCGACGCAGACGTTCTACCAGCCAACGCGGAGAGGACGCCGCAACGTTCACCTTGTTGATGACCCGCCCCACATAGCGCGGGCAACCGGCTGCATCCTGAACCTCTACCGGGAAGGCGGCATCAGTCACCGCGGCAACGTCAGCCACTTCCAGCGGGCTGGCGGCAACACGGAAGTTGGCACTGACCTCGCGCGCCAGACCGGCAATCGAGAGGCAGTCGCCACGGTTGGGCGTCAGATCGACATCGACGATCGCATCATCAAGGTTCAGATAGGCACGCAGATCCTCGCCCACCGGTGCATCCAGCGGCAGTTCCGCCAGACCGCTGTCGTCATCACCGATCGCCAGTTCGGTTTCGGCACAGAGCATGCCGAAGGATTCGACACCGCGCAGTTTGGCCTTTTTGATCTTGAAATCGCCCGGCAACTTGGCGCCAACCATGGCAAAGGGAATCTTGATACCGGCACGCGCATTCGGCGCCCCGCAGACCACCTGGAAGGTTTCGCTGCCGTTGGACACCTGGCATACGCGCAGCTTGTCGGCATCGGGGTGCTGCTCGGCGGAAAGAATCTCGCCGACCACAACACCGGAGAAACCGCCGGCGGCCGCTTCAACGCCGTCCACTTCCAGACCGGCCATGGTGATCTTTTCTACCAGTTCATTGGTGCTGACCGCAGGATTTACCCACTGGCGCAACCACTGTTCGCTGAATTTCATCGTACTGTCCGTGAATCGCTTCGGCCTCGCACAGGGCGAAGCCCGGTTAATCGGTAAAGGCGGCTATCAGGCAAACTGCTCAAGGAAACGCAGGTCGTTTTCAAAGAACATGCGCAGGTCATTGACGCCATAGCGCAGCATTGCCAGACGCTCAACGCCCATACCGAAGGCGTAACCGCTGAACTGCTCGGAATCGATGCCGGCGGCTTCGAACACCTTCGGGTGCACCATGCCGCAGCCCATCACTTCGAGCCACTTGGTGTTACCGGCACTGTCGGTACCCCACTCAATATCCACCTCGGCAGACGGCTCGGTAAAGGGGAAGTAGGACGGACGGAAACGCACTTTGAGGTCGCGCTCGAAGAACACGCGCAGAAACTCCTCGATCACGCTTTTCAGGTCGGCAAAGCTCACCTGCTTGTCAACGAACAGCCCTTCGACCTGGTGGAACATCGGCGTATGGGTCTGGTCGGAGTCACAGCGATACACCTTGCCCGGACAGATAATGCTGATCGGCGGCTGAGTCTTTTCCATCACCCGCACCTGGACCGGGGAAGTATGGGTACGCAGCAGGGTATTGGCGTTGAAATAGAAGGTATCGTGCATCGCCCGGGCCGGGTGGTGGCCGGGAATATTCAGTGCTTCGAAGTTATGGTAATCGTCTTCGATCTCCGGGCCCTGGGCCACGGTAAAACCGACACGACCGAAGAACTCGCTGATGCGCTCCATGGTCTGGGTCACCGGATGCAGGCTACCGGTCTGCTCACCACGACCGGGCAGCGTCACATCGATGGTTTCGGCAGACAGCTGAGCTTCCAGGGCCGCACTTTCGAGCGCACTCTTGCGCGCATTGATCGCCTCGGCCACATCCTCCTTGGCCACGTTGATCTGGGCGCCCACCTGCGGACGCTCTTCCGGGCTGACATCCTTCAACCCCTTCAGCAGCTGGGTCAGCTCGCCCTTCTTGCCCAGATACTGGACCCGCACCTGATCAAGGGCCGCGGCGCCATCCGCCTCAGCTACAGCAGCCTTGGCTGCCGCAACCAATGATTCGATATCCTGCATAGTTACTCCGAAGCAATTCTTTGACTCACCTTAGGGGGGAACCTAACGCGGCAAAAGCGGCGCCAGAGGGGCGCCGCGGGATCTGAAAAATCGCAAAAGTGTACTGGTTTTGCCCCCATATTAACAGCCGCCACCCCGCGGAAACTGCCGCCCTGCGGCACTTTTCGGGCAAAAGAAAAGGAGCCCTGAGGCTCCCTTTCCTTGTTTACCGAGCGCAGTAGATTAAGCCAGGGAAGCCTTGGCCTTTTCTACCAGCAGAGCAAACACGGCTTTATCGTGAACAGCCAGATCGGCCAGGACCTTACGGTCGATCTCGATAGCAGCCTTCTTCAGACCCGCAATAAAGCGGCTGTAGGACAGACCGTTCAGACGCGCACCGGCGTTGATACGGGCAATCCACAGGGCACGGAACTGACGCTTACGCTGACGACGGTCACGGTACGCGTACTGACCGGCCTTGGTTACCGCTTGCTTAGCAACGCGGAACACACGACTGCGGGCACCGTAGTAACCTTTAGCCAGCTTCAGAATCTTCTTATGGCGACGACGAGCAATTACACCACGTTTTACACGAGCCATGGTTTTCTCCTAATCAAATAGACTAAAGGTATTAACGAACCGCCAGCATGCGCTCTACAGAACGCTGGTCAGCCGGGGTGATCATGTCGGTACCGCGCAGCTGACGCTTACGCTTGGTAGTCATTTTGGTCAGGATGTGGCTCTTGAACGCAGACTTGCGCTTGTAGCCATTAGCGGTTTTCTTGAAGCGCTTGGCCGCACCGCTCTTGGTTTTCATCTTAGGCATGAGAAAAACTCCGCATTGGGGTCCCAAAGGACCGTTGTAGTGATTCGAGTAACCCAAAAGAACACCCGCACTGCCAGGCAGTGCGGGCGTCCCGAGGACCAGAACGGTTACTTCTTCTTCTTCGGGGCAATCACCATGATCATCTGACGGCCTTCCATTTTCGGACGCTGTTCAACAGTACCGAGTTCGACGAGGTCGGCTTCGACCCGCTTCATCAGCTGCATCCCAAGCTCCTGGTGAGCCATCTCACGACCACGAAAGCGCAGGGAAACCTTCGCTTTGTTGCCCTCAGTAAGGAAACGTACCAGGTTGCGTAGTTTTACCTGGTAATCCCCTTCTTCAGTCCCAGGACGGAATTTAACTTCCTTCAGCTGGGTCTGGACCTGGTTTTTCTTCGCAGCAGCCTTCTGCTTCTTCTGCTCGTAAAGGTGCTTGCCGTAATCCATGACCTTGCAGACCGGCGGTTCGCTGGTGGCATTGATCATAACCAGATCAAGCTCGGCACCCTGCGCCAGAGCGCGGGCTTCAGCAATACTAACAACACCGACCTGCTCGCCCTCTTGATTGATCAAGCGAACTTCACGGGCACGAATATTCTCGTTGATTGGCGCCGCTACAGGGCGACGACGATCACGCGGATTTGGGCGTCTGATAACCGATTCTCCTTTACTGTTCAGATTCCGCAGAGCGGCCTTTCTTGTCTACTTCGGCAGCCAGTAGTTCGCTGAAGGCCTCGATACTCATAACACCGAGGTCTTCTCCAGTGCGAGTGCGCACGGCTACCGAACGTGATTCCATTTCCTTATCGCCGACAACGAGCAGATAAGGGATTTTCTGCAGGGTATGCTCGCGGATTTTAAAACCAACCTTTTCGTTTCTCAAGTCCGCAGAAACCCGGAAGCCCTGATGCTTCAGTAACTGTTCCACTTCGCTGGCGTAAGCGCCCTGATTATCGGTGATATTCAGGACCACCGCCTGAGTCGGCGCCAGCCAGGGGGGCATGGCCCCGGCAAAGTTTTCAATCAGGATGCCGATAAAGCGCTCGAAGGAACCCAGAATCGCGCGGTGCAGCATGACCGGAGTCCGGCGTTCACCGTCTTCATCAACATACTGGGCGCCCAGACGACCCGGCATGGAGAAGTCCACCTGGATAGTACCGCACTGCCAGATCCGGCCAATGCAGTCCTTGAGACTGAATTCGATCTTCGGACCGTAGAAGGCGCCTTCACCCGGCAGCTCTTCCCACTCCAGACCGGCTGCATCCAGCGCCGCCGCCAGAGCCGCTTCAGCCTTGTCCCAGACTTCGTCAGAACCGACACGCTGCTCCGGACGGGTGGAGAGCTTCAGAATCACCTCGTCGAAGCCGAAGTTCTTGTACACCTCGAACAACAGCGCATTGAACGCCGCCACTTCGGACTGAATCTGATCTTCGGTACAGAAGATGTGCGCGTCATCCTGGGTAAAGTTGCGCACACGCATGATGCCATGCAGAGTACCGGACGGCTCGTTACGGTGACAGGAACCGAATTCGGCCAGACGCAGCGGCAGGTCGCGGTAGCTCTTCAGACCCTGATTGAACACCTGCACGTGGCAGGGGCAGTTCATCGGTTTTACCGCAAAGTCGCGTTTTTCGGACTCAGTGGTAAACATCATTTCCTTGAACTTGGCCCAGTGACCGGATTTTTCCCACAGGGTTCGATCGACGATCTGCGGCGTTTTCAGCTCCTGATAACCATTATCGAGCTGCACCTTGCGCATGTACTGCTCCAGCACCTGCCAGACCGTCCAGCCATTCGGGTGCCAGAACACCATGCCCGGCGCTTCTTCCTGGGTATGGAACAGATCCAGGCGCTTGCCGAGCTTGCGGTGATCGCGCTTTTCCGCTTCTTCCAGGCGCTGCAGGTAGGCCTTGAGCTCTTTCTTGTCGGCCCAGGCTGTACCGTAGATACGCTGCAGCATCTTGTTGTCGTTGCTGCCGCGCCAGTAGGCACCGGCCAGCTTGGTCAGTTTCATCGCCTTCAGGAAGCGGGTATTCGGCACGTGCGGACCACGGCACATGTCGATGTATTCTTCGTGGTAGTAAAGACCCACTTTTTCCTGATCAGCCGGGATATCCTGATCGATAATCTCGACCTTGTACGCCTCACCGCGCGCCGCAAAAATTTCCCGCGCTTCGCTCAGCGGCGTCCACTTCTTGACGACATCGTAGTTGGTCTTGATCAGCTCCTGCATGCGCTGTTCGATCGCCTGCAGATCCTCCGGGGTAAAGGAGCGCTCGTAGTCGATGTCGTAGTAAAAGCCGTTTTCGATCACCGGGCCGATCGCCATCTTGGCTTCCGGGAACAGCTGCTTGACCGCATGACCGATCAGGTGCGCGCAGGAGTGGCGAATAATCTCCACACCCTCGTCATCCTTGGCGGTAATGATCGCCAGTTCGGAATCCTGTTCGATCAGCTCGCAGGCATCTACCAGCTCGCCGTTCACGCGCCCGGCAATGGTCGCCTTGGCCAGGCCCGGACCGATATCCTCGGCCACTTGCATTACGGTCACCGGCTGATCAAAAACACGCTGATTGCCGTCAGGAAGGGTAATTACAGGCATGAAACATCCTTCTATTCCAGTGGTGCCCCCTACCACGGGGCACATGGTGTGTTGAACCGACACCCTCGAATCCCACCCCGAGGCCTTATACCTTCTACCAAAAGATAAAACCGCACTCGCAGGGGGTGAACGCCGGCCATAAAAGCGGGCCATTGTACAGTGCGCCCTCAGCCCCCGCCAGCGCTTTACCGGCTCTTGATCTGCCGGCCAACTTGAGCCCCTGCTTATATATGGGTGAAAATTCGGTTTTTACGCAGCCAGATACGGCGCCTTAACTTATACAATCGCCTTTTTCACCATCGCTTTCCCTCGAAGCGCCCGGTTTATTTGGTACAGGAAGCACACCAGCATCATGAGCGCCCAACGCCCCGATACCCAGGACTACCTTTCCCTGTTCTTGAACGACACACCGCTGATGGACGTACGCGCGCCGGTCGAGTTCAGCAAGGGCAGCTTCCCGACCGCCCGCAACTGCTATCTTCTCGACGACGAGCAGCGCCGTCAGGTCGGGATCCGCTTCAAGCAGAAGGGACAGGCTGAAGCCATCGCTCTGGGCAACGAGCTGGCACGACCCGCCATCCGCGAACAGCGCATGGCGATGTGGCGCGCCTTTGTCGAACAGCATCCCGAAGGCTACCTGTTCTGCTATCGCGGCGGCCTGCGTTCACACATCACCCAGGCCTGGCTCAAGGAAGTCGGCATCAATTACCCGCTGATCACCGGCGGCTACAAGGCCATGCGCGCCTTCCTGCTGCGCGAGCTGGACAAGTCCGTGGCCGAAACACCGCTTGTGGTGCTCAGCGGTCGTACCGGTACCGGCAAGACACGCCTGCTCGTCGATCTCCCGGTGTATGTCGACCTTGAAGGGATCGCCAATCACCGCGGCTCGAGCTTCGGCAAGCGAATCGGCGGGCAACCGGCCCAGATCAGCTTTGAAAACCAGCTGTCCATCGACCTGCTCAAGCGCCGCCATGCCGGCGAGGCCCCGGTGGTGCTGGAGGACGAAAGCCGCCTGATTGGCCGTAATGCCCTGCCCCAGGAACTGCGTGACCGCATGGGCGAGGCTCCAATCATGCTGCTTGACGAGGCGATCGAGGTCCGTGTCCAGATGATGCTCGAAGATTATATCGACGCCAATCTTGCCGACTTCCAGCAGGCTCACGGCGAAGAACAGGGCTTTGAACTCTTTGCCGAAGGCCTGCGCACCAGTCTCAACAACATCCAGAAACGCCTGGGCGGCGAGCGCCACCAGAAACTGGCCGCCGAGATGGATGCCGCCATCGACACCCTGGCACGCAGCGGCTCGAATCAGGGCTTCTGCGGACTGGTCGAAGCCCTGCTGGTCAACTACTACGACCCCATGTACGACTACCAGCTGTCCAAAAAGGAAGGTGAAATCCTGATCAAGGGCAACCGTCAGGAACTGCTCGAATGGTCACGCAGCTACTGGAACGCATAAGCGCTGGCGCAGGCGGATATGCCTGCGCATTGCTTCCTATGCCAGAAAAACAGCAGGCTATTCCATAAAAACATATGACCGCAGAGCACTTGAACTTGCTTGCCAAAGGAGGCTATAAAGTCGACGCCAACCGCCAGGGCTGAATATGCCGTCCTCTTCGGACTGCCCCCTAACTAACGGCTCTGGCCCTTTCCATATGGAGTTACTGATGACCAAGCTATTGAAACTTGGCGCCGCACTGCTGTGCTTCTGCGCGTCCCTCGCCCACGCCCAATCCTTCACCTTTACCGCCATCCCCGACGAAGACGAAAGCCGTCTGCGTGAACGTTTCGACAAGGTAGCCGACTACCTGGAAGAAAAACTGGGTGTGGAAGTAAACTACATCCCCGTTAAATCCTACGCAGCGGCCGTTTCCGCATTCCGTAACAACCAGGTGCAACTGGCCTGGTTCGGCGGTCTGTCCGGCGTTCAGGCGCGTCTGCTGGTACCGGGTTCTGAAGCGATTGCCCAGGGCTATGAAGACCAGTTCTTCAAATCCTACTTTATCGCGCACGTAGACAGCGGCGTCGCCGCCAGCAAGGATTTCCCGGCTATCGAAGGCAAAAGCTTTACCTTCGGCTCCAAGGGCTCCACTTCCGGTCGCCTGATGCCGGAATTCTACATTCGCCAATCCCTGAACAAGGCTCCGGAAGAAGCGTTCCCGCGCGTAGGCTTCAGTGGCGACCACAGCCGCACCCTGTCTCTGGTTCAATCCGGTGCCTTTGAAGTGGGCGCCCTGAACTACAAGGTCTGGGAAAACGAACTGGCCGCCGGCAAAGTCGACGAAAGCAAGGTCAAGGTGATCTGGGAAACCCCGACCTACCCGGACTACCAGTGGAGCATCCGCGGTGACGTGGACAGCGTCTACGGCGAAGGCTTCAAGGCCAAGGTACAGAAGGTCCTGCTGGAAATGAACGATGCCGACCTGCTGGCCAGCTTCCCGCGTCAATCCTTTGTACCGGCCAGCAACGCTGACTTCCAGCCGGTTCTGGAAACTGCCC
>CAYWUD010000054.1:0-10234 GCA_964461355.1 uncultured Pseudomonadales bacterium
CCTTGAGGTGGCACTTGAGGTGGTGGGCACACAGCGGCAGGTGGTAGTGCGGGCATTGAGTGTGCGTGGCGACGAGATCTGTCGTCGTCTGTAAAACAGCATCAGGGGGCGAGTGACGTCGTGGGAGTGCGAAAAGGGCGTTGGTTATGGGGGCTGCTGCTCTGTTTCTGTGCGGGTCTGAGTTTGGCTCAGACCCGTATCGACAGTGCACGTCTGTGGCGTTCGCCCGAAGGCACGCGTCTGGTGTTCGATCTCAGTCGTACGGTGGAGCACAAGATTTTCCGGCTCGATAATCCCGAGCGGCTGGTGATCGATATCGACAACAGCCGGTTGAAGGACGGAGCGTTGCGGCTTGAGCTGAAGGGCTCGCCTATCGAGCGTATTCGTACCGCTGCTCGTAATCAGCAGGATCTGCGCGTGGTCCTCGATCTCAAGCGTGCGGTCACGCCGCGCAGCTTCGTGCTCAAGCCGAATCAGCAGTATGGCGATCGTCTGGTGATCGACCTGCTCGATCAGCAGCAGGAAGCGCCGGTGGCGACGCCGTCGGCCCAGCGCTCGAATGATGTCATCGTAGCCATCGATGCCGGTCATGGCGGGGAAGACCCCGGAGCGATCGGTCATGGAGGGGTCCGTGAAAAGGATGTGGTGCTGGCGATCGCCAAGGAACTCAAGGCGCTGCTCGAGAAGGAGCCCGGTTTCAAGCCGGTACTGATCCGCAGCGGCGATTATTACGTCAGCCTGCGCGGGCGTACCAAGCTGGCGCGCAAGCATCAGGCCGACCTGTTTGTGTCGATTCACGCCGATGCCTTCAAGGACAAGCGTGCGCGCGGTTCGTCGGTATTTGCTCTGTCTCACCGGGGGGCGTCTTCCGAGGCGGCGCGCTGGTTGGCGCAGAAGGAGAACAGCGCGGATCTGATCGGCGGGGTCGGTGCGGTGACGCTCGATGACAAGGATGAGATGCTGGCCGGTGTATTGCTCGATCTGTCGATGACCGCGACCCTGCAGGCCAGTCTGGCGGTGGGTGATCAGGTGCTTGGCGCCATGGGGGCGATCAACAAGCTGCACAAGAGTCGGGTCGAACAGGCCGCCTTTGTGGTGCTGAAATCGCCGGATATTCCCTCGATTCTGGTGGAAACAGGATTTATCACCAATCCGGACGAGGCCCGCAAACTGGGCAGTCGCAGCTATCAGAAGCAGATGGCGAACAAGATTTTCCAGGGCGTGCGCGGTCATTTTCACAAGTTGCCGCCGCCCGGCACCTGGCTGGCCAACAGGAAATCCGCCAAGCCGGCCCGTCATGTGGTGCAACGAGGTGATACCCTATCGGGCATCGCCAGCCGTTATAATGTCGCGCTGTCGCAACTGCGTAGCCACAACCGTATCCAGAATGATCGGATCCGTGTCGATCAGGTTCTGATGATCCCTTGATGTTGAACCGGGAACGCCCTTGTCCTTGTCCGAAGTGAATACCGTCAATCGCATAGCCTTGCTCAGCCCCCGGCTGGCGAACCAGATCGCCGCCGGCGAGGTCGTCGAACGCCCCGCTTCGGTGGTCAAGGAGCTTTTGGAAAACAGCCTCGATGCCGGAGCCGATCGCATCGATCTGGAGGTTGAAGCCGGTGGTGTGAAGCTGATTCGTCTGCGCGATAACGGCTGCGGGATCGAGCAGGATGATCTGCCGTTGGCGCTGGCGCGCCATGCGACCAGCAAGATCGTGGCGCTGGAGGATCTGGAGGCGGTGGCCAGCCTCGGTTTTCGGGGTGAAGCGCTGGCCAGTATCAGCTCTGTTGCCCGCCTGACTCTGACCTCGCGTACGGCGGCGCAGGATTCCGCCTGGCAGGTGCTGACCGAGGGGCGCGATATGCAGCCGGTGCTGCAGCCTGCCGCCCATCCGGTCGGCACGACCGTGGAAATGCGTGACCTGTTTTTCAATACGCCGGCGCGGCGCAAGTTCCTGCGTACCGAAAAGACCGAGTTCGGCCATCTGGAAGAGGTGCTCAAGCGCCTTGCCCTGAGCCGCTTTGATGTCGCTTTCAGCCTGCGTCATAACGGGCGTACGGTGCATCAGCTGCGTGCCGCGAAGTCGGCGCTTGAGCGCGATCGTCGCGTGGCCGCAGTCTGCGGGCCGAAATTCATCGAGGAAGCGGTCTGTATCGATGTCGAAAATTCGGGGCTGCGGCTCTGGGGCTGGGTGGGCTTGCCGACCTTCTCCCGCGCTCAGGCCGATATGCAGTATTTCTATGTCAATGGCCGCATGATCCGCGATCGTCTGGTGGCTCACGCGGTACGTCAGGCGTATCAGGATGTCCTCTATCACGGCAGGCATCCGACTTTTGTCCTTTATCTGCAGGTCGATCCCGCGCTGGTTGATGTCAATGTGCACCCGACCAAGCATGAAGTGCGTTTTCGTGACGGGCGTTATGTGCACGATTTTCTGTTCAGCACCCTGCACCGGGCGCTGGCCGAGGTGCGCCCCGAACAGGAAGTCTCGCCTGCCGTACTGAGTAGCCCCGCAGCCACACTGGCCGGTATCGATACCGGTGAGTTTCGTACGCAGGAACAGCTGGCGCTGGGGGCTGCACGCGTACTTGCCGAGCCCAAAGCCGGGACCTACAGCCGTAGCCCCTTGGCCGGAAACTGCTTTACTGCGGACAGCCCCTCTGCGGGCCAGGTGGGGCAGCAGCTCAAGGCCTATGCCGCGCTGCATCCTGATGCCGCCGCGCCTGCCGAGGTTTCGGCAATACCTGCGGATGATGAGGCTATTCCGCCGCTGGGCTTTGCCCTGGCCCAGCTCAAGGGCGTGTATATCCTCGCTGAAAATGCTCAGGGGCTGGTGCTGGTCGACATGCATGCGGCCCATGAGCGCATTACCTATGAGCGCCTTAAAACGGCGTATGCGGCGGAAGGGGTAAAAAGTCAGCCCCTCTTGGTACCTGCCTCGTTTGCCGTCAGCGAGCGCGAGGCGGAGCTCGCCGAAACCGAGGCGGATTTTTTTCAGCGTCTTGGCTTTCGTCTGCAGCGCCTCGGTCCGGAAACGCTGGTAATACGCGAAGTTCCGGCACTCCTGCGACAGGCAGATAGCGAGCAGTTACTGCGGGACGTGCTCAGTGACCTCGGTGAGTTCGGCAGCAGTGATCGGATTCAGGCCGAGGGGCAGAGCATTCTGGCGACCATGGCCTGTCATGGCTCGGTACGGGCCAACCGCAGGCTCAGCCTGCCGGAAATGGACAGCCTGCTTCGCGACATGGAGCGCACCGAGCGCAGCGGCCAGTGTAATCATGGCCGTCCTACCTGGGTTCAGCTCAGTATGCAGGAGCTGGACAAGCTGTTTCTGCGGGGCCGCTAAGCGGTTCTGCCAACTGATAACGCACGATGACCGATACTCAACCGCTGGCTCTTTTTGTGATGGGGCCGACCGCCTCGGGCAAGACCGATCTGGCGTTAAAACTCTATGACCACCTCGACTGTGAACTGATCAGTGTCGATTCGGCGCTGGTGTATCGCGGCATGGATATCGGTACGGCGAAGCCCGATGCCACAACACTGGCGCGTTACCCTCATCGTCTGGTGGATATCCGGGATCCGGCCGAGCCCTATTCGGCGGCTGATTTTCGTGAAGACTGCCTGGCTGCGATGGCCGAGATTACGGCGCGAGGACGGATTCCGCTGCTGGTGGGCGGCACCATGCTCTATTACAAGGTGCTGCTGGAGGGGCTGGCGGAGATGCCGGCTGCCGATGAACGCGTACGTCGCCAGATTCTGGATGAGGCGGCCGAGCATGGCTGGCCGTGGGTACATCAGCAGCTGCAGGCGGTAGATCCGCAGGCGGCAGCACGGATCAATCCCAACGATCCGCAGCGTTTGCAGCGGGCGCTGGAAATCTGGCGGGTCAGCGGGCGCACGATGAGTGAAATCCAGGCCGAGCAGCAGGTAGAGCCGTTGCCATATCGCACGCTGCAGTTTGCCGTGGCACCGCAGGCGCGATCGGTGCTGCATGAGAGGATTGCGCTTCGTTTTACCCAGATGCTGGAACAAGGCTTTATTGATGAGGTCCAAGCTCTGCGTGCCCGAGGCGATCTGGATAAATCACTCCCGGCGATTCGCGCAGTGGGGTATCGTCAGGTATGGGAATACCTTGATGGCGATTATGATTATGCTGCTATGGTTGAGAAGGGCATCATCGCCACGCGGCAGTTGGCAAAACGTCAATTTACCTGGTTAAGGCGCTGGCAACAGTTACACTGGGTGGATAGTCTGGCGCCAGATCTTTTGGCTGAAGTCTTGAAAATTATTCAGGCCGACCCCAATAACTAACCGGTTTCAGGCTAGCGACTATTACCTATTGATGCCGCTCGGGGGTTGCCCTACTGTGGCGAGCTATTCGTCTGTTCAGTAGGTATCAGACCCGTGTCGTTAAACGGGTTGTTGCTGAAACAGCTTGAGTTTTTGTTTGCAGTTTTATTGAATGCAATTTCTATTTATTTCTTAAGGAGCGGGACAATGTCAAAAGGGCATTCCTTACAAGACCCTTATCTGAATGTACTTCGTAAAGAACGTATTCCGGTTTCCATCTATCTGGTCAACGGCATCAAGCTGCAGGGCCAGATCGAGTCTTTCGATCAGTTCGTGATTCTGCTCAAGAACACCGTCAGCCAGATGGTTTACAAGCACGCGGTTTCTACCGTGGTGCCGAGCCGTCCGGTCCGCCTGCCAATGCAGAACGCCGGCGAAGGCGAAAACTAAGCTGATTGCCGACTGAGCACAGTAGTACAGGAGCGCTCCTTTGTTTTTTGAACGTCATGCAGGCGGTGAACAGGCCATTCTCGTCCACCTTGAGTGTCTGGATGACAAGGAGCGCGAAGACCCCCGCGAGTTTCGTGAACTGGTCAGTTCTGCGGGTGCCAACTGTGTTCATTTCGTGCATATCACGCGCCAGCAGCAACCGACGCCGCGGACGTTTATCGGCCCAGGCAAGGTTGCCGAACTGCGCGATCTGGTCCGTGCCTACGGTGCCGAGATCGTGCTGTTCAACCATGCCCTGACACCCAGTCAGGAGCGTAATCTCGAACGTGAGCTCAAGTGCCGGGTATTGGATCGTACAGGTCTGATTCTCGATATCTTTGCCCAACGTGCCCGCACCCACGAAGGTAAGCTGCAGGTCGAACTGGCGCAATTGCAGCACGTCAGTACTCGACTGGTACGAGGCTGGACGCACCTTGAACGCCAGAAGGGCGGGATCGGTCTGCGAGGCCCGGGCGAAACCCAGCTTGAAACCGACCGCCGCCTGTTGCGTGCCCGTATCAAGCATATTCAGCAGCGTCTGGAAAAGGTGCGCAAGCAGCGCCATCAGGGGCGCCGCGCGCGTCAGCGTGCCGAAGTTCCGGCGGTGTCTCTGGTCGGTTATACCAACGCCGGCAAATCGACCCTGTTCAATTATCTGACCGTGGCCGAGGTCTATGCCGCGAACCAGCTGTTTGCCACTCTGGATCCGACCCTGCGGCGTCTGGAATTGCCGGATGTCGGACAGATCATTCTTGCCGATACCGTGGGTTTTATTCGCCACCTGCCGCACAAGCTGGTGCAGGCGTTCAGTGCCACGCTGGAAGAATCTGCTCAGGCAGACCTGTTGCTGCATGTGATCGACAGCGCCGATCCCGAGCGCAAGGACAACATCGAACAGGTCGAGTCAGTGCTCAAGGAGATCGAGGCCGATGATATCCCGCGCCTCGAGGTCTACAACAAGATCGACCTGTTACCCGAAGTCGAGCCGCACATCGATCGCGATGGTGATGGCCGTCCGTTGCGGGTCTGGATGTCGGCGGTTTCCGGTGCCGGCAGTGAGCTGCTGACCCAGGCCGTCACTGAACTGGTTGGTGACGATATGCTTGATCAGGAGCTGGTGCTTGAGCCGGCTCTGGGGCGTTTGCGGGCACGTTTTTTCGAAGCCAATGCGGTGCGTGCGGAGCACTACGATGAGCAGGGGCGCCTGTGTCTCTCGGTGCGCCTGCCGAAAAAGGATTTTATCCGCCTGATGAAACGCGACGGGCTTGACCCCTCTGTTTATCTCCAATCTGACTAAAAACCTTGCCCGATAGTAGTTGCAGCGCTTTTACCCCCTTCCTACAATTTAGCTCTAACAATTATATCGATCTTACTGTCTAATAACTGAAGCTGCGCCTGAACCCGCTGTTCAGCTCGGCTGAGGTGCAGTTTGGATTAATCGGATGGAGAGGGTGTATGGCCTGGAATGAGCCCGGTGGTGGCAACAAGGATCCCTGGGGGGACAAGGGAAACCGTGGCGGCCGAGATCAGGGACCGCCGGATCTGGATGAAGCGTTTCGCAAGTTGCAGGAAAAGATGGGTGGTGTCTTTGGCGGTGGCCAGGGCGGCAATGGCAAGAGTTCGGCCCCCAAGGGGATGGGAGGACTGTTCGGTATTGTTGCCGGGCTTGCGGTTGTGGCTTACATCTGGAATGCGGCCTACACCATCGATACCCGTGAACAGGCAGTCATCCTGACGCTGGGCAAGTACACCGAGACCCTGGATGCGGGTCTGCATTTCTACCTTCCTCCCTTCCAGAGCAAGTTCCAGGAAAACGTCACGCAGGTGCGTACCTATAACCTGGAGCAGCAGATGCTGACCGAAGACGAAAACATCGTGCAGGTCAGTCTGTCAGTGCAGTACAACATCGCCAATCTCCGTGACTACGTGCTGAATGTGTCCGATCCGACGGTCAGTCTGCGCGAAGCCACGCAATCGGCTCTGCGTCACGAAGTCGGTTCCTCCGAGATGAGCCGAATCCTGACCGAAGGGCGTGAAGAACTGCGCGTCGGCGTGAAAAATCGTCTGCAGAGCTACCTCGACAGCTATGGCACCGGCCTTAACGTGATCAAGGTTAACATCGAGCGTACGCAGCCGCCGCAGGAAGTACAGGCCGCCTTTGATGACGTGATTCGTGCCCGCGAGGATGAGCAGCGCGTCAAGAACAAGGCTGAAGCCTATGCCAATGGCATCGTGCCTGAAGCCCGCGGTCAGGCGCAGCGCTTGCGCGAAGAAGCTGAAGGTTACCGTCAGGAGATCGTCGCGCGCGCTCAGGGTGAAGCCAGCCGTTTTACCCAGCTGCTGGGTGAGTACCAGAAAGCGCCGCAGGTTACCCGTGAGCGTCTCTATCTCGAAACCCTGCAGGAAGTGCTGGGTCGGGCCAACAAGGTGATCATGGATGTCGAAAAGGGCAGCAACATGATGTATCTGCCGCTCGACAAGCTGATGCAAAATCGTGCCGAGCACTCTTCAGGCAGCGGTATCGGAGTGCGTGGCAATCAGTCCATGCAGCTCAGTGCCGATGACATTCGTGTCCTGTCCGATCAGATCGCCAATGAGTTGCGCAAGCGCGTCGATACCACCAGTAGTCGGACCGGGAGGACTGTACGATGAGCCCTAAAGCGATGATGCTGTCGATCCTCGGTCTGGTGGCGGTACTGCTGGCCTGGGACGGTTTTTATGTAGTGAAACAGTATGAGCGTGCTGTGGTGCTGCGTTTTGGTGAGGTAGTCAATGCCGACGTAGAACCTGGGCTGCAAATCAAGATTCCTCTGGTCGACAAGGTGCGTCTGTTCGACGGTCGTCTGCAGACCATGGACGCGCGTCCGGAGCGCTACCTGACTCTGGAGCAGAAAGCGCTGATCGTGGATTCCTTTACCAAGTGGCGCATTGCCGAGGTCGATCGCTTCTACCGTGCGACCGCGGGGATTACCGAGAACGCGCGCAGCCTGCTGGCCCGTCGTCTGGATAACGGACTGCGTGATGCCTTCGGTGCGCGTACCCTGCACGAAGTGGTATCCGGCCAGCGCGATGAGCTGATGGAGCAACTGACCCAGAAGCTCAACGCGGTGGTCAAACAGGAGCTCGGGATCGAGGTGGTCGACGTGCGCGTAAAAGCGATCGATCTGCCGCCGCAGGTATCCGATTCGGTCTTCGAGCGGATGCGTACCGAGCGTGAAAAGGAAGCCCAGGAACACCGGGCACGCGGTAACGAGCTGGCCGAGGGGATTCGCGCCAATGCCGATCGTGAGCAGCGTGTGATTCTGGCCGAAGCCTACCGTGATGCGGAAAAGATCCGCGGTGCCGGTGATGCTCAGGCCGCTGCGATCTATGCCGAGGCCTATCAGCAGGATCGGGACTTCTACAGCTTTACCCGGAGCCTCGGTGCCTACCGCGAGAGTATCGGCAAGAGCGGCGATATCCTGGTGCTTGAACCTGATAGCGAGTTTTTCCGTTACCTCAAGCAGGCCGGCGTTGAATAATGCCGGATGGGTAGGCGTAGCGACGGGCAATGCAATGCCCTTACAAAGCGCTACGCCTTTGCCCGCAACTCATGGTAATATCGATAAAACCGGGTGAACTCCCGGTTTTTTTTGTGCCCGGTCGGAGGAGAAAGACTCCATGGAACACTGGCACCCCTGGTTGGTGGCCTTTAGCCTGATGCTGGTCCTCGAAGGGTTGATGCCGGCATTGGCCCCGGGACGATGGCGACAGACTCTGTTGCTGCTGGCACAGACCGACGAGCGTCATCTGAGACTGCTCGGCATCGGTAGTCTATTGACCGGGGCAGGCCTGCTCTGGCTACTGAACGGCTGAATTGAACGTTACCCGAATACAAGTGAGGCGCACATGACCATTGCCGACCGTTGGCTTCTACCGGATGGCATCGAGGAAGTTCTGCCGCCCCAGGCTCAGCAGGTTGAGCTGATGCGGCGCAGGGTACTGGATCTGTACCATAGCTGGGGCTATGACCTGGTGATCCCGCCGCATATCGAATACCTCGAATCGCTGCAGGCGGGTGCCGGCCATGATCTGGATCTGATGACCTTCAAGGTCACCGACCAGATGACCGGCCGCATGATGGGCCTGCGTGCCGACACCACTCCTGCGGTGGCGCGTATCGATGCCCATTCCCTGCGTCGCGAAGGTCCGGTGCGTCTGTGTTACGCCGGCAGCGTGTTTCATACCCGTCCGGCATTCCTGACCGCGCCCCGTAGCCCGATCCAGATCGGTGCCGAACTCTACGGTCATGCCGGCAGCGCCAGCGACATCGAGGTCATCAGCCTGATGCTGGAAACCCTGGCGCTCTGCGGTGTGGACAACAGTCACCTGGATATCGGTCATGTGGGTATCTACCGCGCTCTGGTTGCGGCCGCCGGTCTGAACGATGAAACCGCAGCGGCGCTGTCCGAAGCGATGCAGCGCAAGGCCCGGGTTGAACTTGAAGCGCTGATCGCCAGTGAAGTGCGTGATCCGGCACTGGCCGGTATGCTGCTGGCGCTGCAGGATCTGACCGGTGATGCGGCAATTCTCGAGCAGGCATCCGAACAGCTGGCCGGTGCACCGGCGGCGGTGCAGGAAGCACTGGCCGGGCTGAAAGTGATTGCCCGTGAACTGGCCGACCTCTACCCCGAACAGCGTCTGTACTTCGATCTGAGCGAACTGCGTGGTTACAACTACCACACCGGCGTGGTCTTCAGTGTCTATCGCGAAGGTCAGGGACAGGCGATTGCCCAGGGCGGTCGTTACGACGGCATCGGTCGTGTCTTCGGGCGCGCGCGTCCGGCTACCGGGTTCAGTACCGACCTGAAAACCCTGATGCGTCTTTCCAGCGAACAGGCCGAGCCGGCACTGGCAATCTATGCACCGGCCGATTCCGATCGCAGTGCGATTGCGCTGCTGCGTCAGAACGGTGAAAAAGTAATTCAAGCGCTCCCCGGCAGTCAGGAAGCTCCCCAGGAAATGGGCTGCGACCGGATTCTGTGTCTGCGGGATGGCCAATGGCAGGTCGAGCACCTCGAGCAGGCTTGATCTTCAGGGCCGCCCGGCGGCCGCTAGCAAATTCCTGAATTGAAGAGTTGTCAAAATGGGTAAAAACGTTGTCGTATTGGGCACCCAGTGGGGTGACGAAGGTAAGGGTAAGGTGGTCGACCTGCTGACCGAAGAGGCCAGTGCGGTTGTCCGTTTCCAGGGCGGCCACAATGCCGGTCATACCCTGGTGATCGAAGGTGAAAAGACCGTTCTGCACCTGATCCCGTCGGGCATCCTGCGTGAAGGCAAGGTCTGCTATATCGGTAACGGTGTGGTGGTAGCGCCCGATGCTCTGCTCAAGGAACTCAAGGAGCTCGAGGACGCCGGTATTCCGGCCCGTGAGCGTCTGCGTCTGTCTCCGGCCTGTCCGCTGATTCTGCCG
>CAYWUD010000055.1:0-5648 GCA_964461355.1 uncultured Pseudomonadales bacterium
AGGTGCTCTTTGATCCAGCGGGTCGCTTCGATGAAATCGACGGCGTAGTTGTTGTGCTCGTCGATACCGGTAGCCACGGCAAAGATGTTCGGGTCGAAGATGATGTCTTCGGGCGGGAATCCGACCTGATTGACCAGAATGTCGTAGGAGCGCTTGCAGATCTCGGTCTTGCGCGCAAAGGTGTCGGCCTGACCGGTTTCATCGAAGGCCATCACGATCACGGCGGCGCCGTAGCGGCGGCACAGGCGTGCCTGCTGGATGAATTTCTCCTCGCCTTCCTTGAGACTGATGGAGTTCACCACGCCCTTGCCCTGGATGCACTTGAGGCCGGCTTCGATCACCTCCCACTTGGAGGAGTCGACCATCACCGGCACCCGGGCAATTTCCGGTTCGGCCGCGATTAGGTTGAGGAAGGTGCGCATCGCCGCGACCGAGTCGAGCATCCCTTCGTCCATGTTGATATCGATGATCTGGGCGCCGCTTTCCACCTGCTGGCGGGCGACTTCCAGCGCGGTGTCGTAGTCCTCTTCGCGGATCAGACGGGCAAAGCGGGCGGACCCGGTGATGTTGGTGCGCTCGCCGACGTTCACATACAGACTGTCGCGGGTGATGCTGAAGGGCTCGAGTCCGCTCAGGCGGCAGGCCTTGTCCAGTACCGGGCGCTGGCGCGGACGCATACCGGCCACGGCCTCGGCAATCGCCTTGATATGCGGCGGGGTGGTACCGCAGCAACCGCCGATGATGTTGACCAGGCCGTCGGCCGCGAAGGGCGCAACAATGCGCGCCATATCGGCCGGTTCCTGATCGTATTCACCAAATTCGTTGGGCAGGCCGGCGTTCGGGTGGGCGCTGACAAAACAGTCGGCCTTGTTGGCCAGCTCTTCGATATAGGGGCGCATGTCTTCGGCGCCGAGCGCACAGTTCAGGCCGATCGACAGCGGCTCGGCGTGGCTGACCGCATTCCAGAACGCTTCGGTGGTCTGGCCCGACAGGGTACGGCCGGAGGCATCGGTGATGGTGCCGGAGATCATGATCGGCAGTTCGAAGCCCTGCTCGTCGAAATAGGTGCGTACGGCAAAGATCGCCGCCTTGGCATTGAGGGTATCGAAGATGGTTTCGATCAGGATGATGTCGGCGCCGCCCTCGACCAGGTAGTGGGTGGCTTCCTTGTAGCTTTCTACCAGCTCGTCGAAGGTCACGTTGCGATAACCCGGATCGTTGACGTCCGGAGAGATCGACGCGGTACGGCTGGTCGGGCCGACCACACCGGCGACAAAGCGCGGTTTGTCCGGGGTGCTGTAGGCATCACAGGCCCGGCGGGCAATCTCGGCGGCGGCACGGTTGAATTCGGGCACCCACTCCTGCATGCCGTAGTCGGCCATGGCGATGCGGGTTGCGTTGAAGCTGTTGGTCTCGATGATATCGGCGCCAGCTTCGAGGTATTTGCCGTGAATTTCCTCGATGATCTGCGGCTGGGTCAGACAGAGCAGGTCGTTGTTGCCCTTGATGTCCATGTGGTAGTCGGCAAAGCGCTCGCCGCGGTAATCCGCCTCCTCGAGCTTGTAGGTCTGGATCAGGCTGCCCATGGCGCCATCGAGGATCAAGATACGCTCGGAAAGGGCCTGTTGCAGCGCTTGGATACGTTGTTGCCGATTGGACATGGTGGTTTACTACCTGAAATAGATCGTTGTACCGGGCGGGCGGGGCACAGACGCCGTATGTCGCCTCAAAGGGAAGGCGCCATTTTAGCAGAAATCATGCGCGGTACCTTAGCTTTGTGTAAAGCTTGAGTGGAATGCTTGGTTATTGTTTCTGGCGTCTGTTCCGCGTAAAATGCCCCCCATTAGCCTGAATAGGAAACCAGTCGTGGCAAAAATCGTATTTACCGACAGTGCACAGGAGTATCTGGCCGAACTGCTGGCCAAGCAGGAGGTCGAGGGTATTGGCATTCGCGTCTTTATCACGCAGCCGGGTACCCCCTATGCAGAAACCTGTATCGCCTACTGCAAGCCGGGGGAGGAGAAGGACGATGATATCGCCATGCCGCTGACCCACTTTACGGCGCATATCGAAGCCGATAGCGAGGCGTTTCTGGAAGATGCACTGGTCGATTACGCCAAGGATCGTATGGGCGGCCAGCTGACCATCAAGGCGCCGAACGCCAAGGTACCGAACATTACCGATGACAGCCCGCTGGATCAGAAGATCAACTACTTCCTGACCACCGAGATCAATCCGGGCCTGGCCTCCCATGGCGGTAATGTGGCGCTGGTCGAGATCGAGGATGATGTGGCCATACTGCGCTTTGGCGGTGGTTGCCAGGGCTGCTCCAGCGCCGACATCACCCTCAAGCAGGGGATCGAGCGTACGCTGCTCGAGCGCATTCCCGAGCTCAAGGGCGTGCGCGATGTGACCGACCACAGCCAGCGCGAAAACGCGTTCTACAAGTAATTTCTGTCCGCACGCCTTAGGGCGCAGGGCTTTCAGAGGGCGGCACCCCACAGGGCGTGCCGCCCTCTGTGCATTCGGGCCGCGGCCATTTCCGCTGGCCGTCGCTGCCGGTCTGGTTTTCGAAAGTGTTGTCCTGTGGCGTGATCAGGGCCGTTTTTCAAAGGCGGCCCACAGCGTTTTGGTCTGGCGTATCGCAAGCGCGGCTGGCGCCAGGTGGCTCGGTACAGTCCCTGCGCGGCGGTCTCCCTGTGCGCGCTGACTCAGGCGTCGTGTTTTCTTAGGGTGTAGATTCGCCAGGAGGCGCCGCCCGGCAGCAGGGTTCGGGCGCTCAGGATATCGAACCCGGTCTGTTCGAATTCTGCTTCCAGGGTACGGCGCGGGACGATGACCGGTAACGAGGGCTTCAGCGGCTGTTTTTTGCTATTTGCCAAGGCCTGCTTTTCGCGCCAGGCACCATCGCTGCCTGCAACCCTGAATGAGAGGATCAGGGTATCGCGGGTGACACGTTGGAACTCCGTGAGTAGCGCCAGGCGCTCGGGCGTCGAGTGGAGGTGTGAGACGAGCTGCATGGAGAAGATGCAATCGACCGCATTCTCGCCGAGATCGATGGCAAAGGGCGATGTTACGAGGGGGCGGATACGCGTGTGTAAAGCCCTGGGCTGGGCTGCAATCAGCTGCTCGAGTCGGGCGGCGGTATTGCCGCCCGCCAGCAGCACGCGATTGGGTTCCTCGCACAGCAGGGGCCAGAAGGCCCCCTCAGCGCAGGAGAGATCGAGTACCAGATCCGGCTTGCCGGCCCGCCTCAGGGCATGGCGTGCCAGCCGCTGTTTGCGCAACCACGTAAGGCGTTGGGCGAGGCTCGGCCTGTTTGGCCGCATGCCGGCGGCGGTGTGGCCAGCGTCGTCGCCACCGAGCGGTACGCCTGGGTGTTCGAGCGATTGCGGAGCGGACATGGCCTCTGATCCTCAAAACGAGCGGAGCGCTCAGGATAGAAAGCTCCGGATCAAGGCGGTGTGATCCTGATGTGAAAAAAATGTCAGTCTCTCGGTGTGAGTGCGACGGCAAAGCAGCAGCCTGAGGGCGCCCGTGCCTCGAGGCTGATGGTCCAGCCCTCGTGACGGCAGATCCGCCTGACCAGCGAAAGTCCCAGTCCGCAGCCTTCGCCGCGCGCTTCGGGGCCGCGCACAAAGGGACTGAACAGCGTTGACTGCTGCTCGGTGGGGATGCCGGGGCCGCTATCTTCGACGCGAAAGCCGCCCTCGAAGAGGATCAGCCGCACCTCGCCCTGCTCGGTGTAGTGCAGGGCATTGCGCAGCAGGTTGGACATCACCGTGCCGAGCAGGGTGGGGCTGTACAGGCCCGGGTCGGGGGCTTCGGTGTAGCAGCTGAACTCAAGGCCCTGCTCGTGCATCAGTGGTGTCCAGAGCTCGGTGTGCTGGCGGGCGATATCGGCCAGGGATGACCGGCGAGTTTCCAGTGTCGAGCCCCGTTCGGCGCGTGCGAGCATCAGGAAGGTCTGCACCAGCGCGCCGATTTCATCGGCGGCGCGTTGAATGCGTGCGATACGGGTCTGCTGTTCGGCAGAGAGGCCGGCCTCGGCCAGCAGTTCGCAGGAGGAGGAGATGACCATCAGCGGTGTGCGCAGCTCATGGCTGACATCGCTGGTGAACAGGCGTTCGCGCTCAAGATAGGCATGCAGCTTGCCCAGGGTTTCATCAAAGGCGGTGGCCAGCCGGCCGACTTCATCGTTGGGGTAACTCGGTGCCAGGGGCGGAGCGCTCGGGTGCAGCTGGTCGCGATGGCGTACCTGCTGCGCCAGGCGGGTCACCGGCATGATCACCCGCTGGGCCATCAGATGGCCCAGTAACCAGGCGCCCAGAATACAGAGCACAAAGCCGGTAATGATCACCCGGTGCAGGGTTTCTTCATGGGCTTCAAAATCGTCCTGGGGGCGCACCAGTACATAGCGCTGGCCGGCCTGCTCCTGCACGAAGACAAAGGACTGTTCCTCCTCGGTCAGTTCGGTAAAGCCGGACGGCAGTGCCTGATAGCGTTCGGGAATGGGGCGCTCGGGACGATCGGAGGCATAGAAACGGTTGTCGCCATGCAGGCTGACATCCGGCGGCATGTCGGCGTGGTTGGCCATGATGGCATCGAGTTCGCCTTGCAGCTCTTCGGACACCAGCCGGGTTTCCACCGAGTGGATCACGCTGACGATCCCCAGCGAGAAGAGACCGCTGACCACCGCCGTCATCAGGACAAAGGTGGTGACGATGCGACGTGCCAGAGAGTAGTGCCTGTTCATCGAGAGCCTCCTCGGGTGGGCGCTTTGACGGATTTTTCACGTCTTCATGACGAGTCCATCATCCTGGCTGCGCCACGCTGGGCGCCAGATTCTCATCCGGAACCCTGGCATGTCAAAACTCCCTTTTCTGCAGATACGCTATCTGGCCATTATCACCGGCGTGTGGACGCTGGTCTTTCTGTTGACCCGGCTGGCGCTGATGCTCGGCTGCGGGTCCAGCGCCGAAGTCGGTCTCATAGATGCACTGCGCATCTATGCGACGGGGGCTGTCTATGACGGTACTTTTCTGACCTATGCGCTGATACCGTTGAGCGCGCTTGTGCTGCTCTGCCCCCAGCGGCTGTGGCAGCGCAGCAGCGGTTATGCGCTGGCCCTGACGATACTGCTGGTCAGCGTCTTTGTGATGCTGTTCGTGGCCCTGGCCGAATGGGTGTTCTGGGACGAGTTTCAGGTTCGCTTCAACTTTATTGCCGTCGATTATCTGGTCTATTCGGACGAGGTGATCAACAACATTCTGCAGTCCTACCCGGTTTTCCGGTTGCTCGGTGCCGTGCTGCTGGTCGCAGCACTGGTCACCTGGGCTCTGCGTGCTCAGGTCGAGCATGCCTTGCAGCTGCCTGGCCTTGGCACGGCGCGTGCCTGTGTGGCCTATCTGCTGCTGCTGGGTGCAGGGCTGTGCAGTTACCTTTGGGTGGGGCAGGCATTTCCGGTACCCCAGGGCGGCAACAGCTTTCAGCATGAACTGGCACTCAATGGCCCCTATCAGTTCTTTGCTGCCTTTCGCAGCAATGAACTCGACTATGCCCGCTTCTATGCGCAGTTGCCGGATGAGCAGGCCGCACGGCAGCTGCGCCGCGAACTCGAAGAGCCCCAGAGTCGCGTTGTTACCGCA
>CAYWUD010000055.1:5658-10132 GCA_964461355.1 uncultured Pseudomonadales bacterium
TTTTGATATACGCCGCGATATCGACAATGCCGGGGCGTTTACTCCGCGCAATGTCGTACTGGTGACGGTCGAGAGCCTGAGCGCCCGGTATCTTGGCTTTTACGGCGATACGCGCAAGCTGACGCCGAATCTGGATCGGCTGATGGCCGAGAGCCTTAACTTCACCCGTTTCTATGCAACGGGCACCCGCACGGCACGTGGGCTTGAGGCGATCACGCTGTCGATCCCGCCGACTCCGGGACGCTCGATCGTCAAACGTATCGGCCATGAAGGCGGGTTTGCCAGTCTCGGCCGTCAGTTCGCCCGCCGAGGGTACGATACCGTCTTCCTGTATGGCGGGCGTGGCTACTTCGACAATATGAACGCCTTTTTCTCCGGAAACGGGTACCGCGTGATCGATCAGGATCGTGTCGAGGGTGATGCGATCCAGTTTGCCAATGCCTGGGGTATGTCCGATGAGGATCTGTACCGTCAGGCGCTCAGGGTTGCCGATCAGGATCATCAGCGTGGCACCCCCTTTTTTCTGCAGCTGATGACCACTTCCAACCACCGTCCCTACACCTATCCGGATGGGCGGATTGACATTCCTTCGGGGCAGGGGCGTGCCGGGGCGGTCAAATACACCGATTATGCGATCGGCCAGTTTTTACAGGAGGCGGCCGAGAAACCCTGGTTTGCCAATACCCTGTTTGTCTTTGTCGCCGACCATACCGCCGGTAGTGCGGGCAAGCGTGATCTGCCCGTGGCGCAGTACCATATTCCCTGTTTTATCTATGCGCCGGGGCTGGTTGCGGCTACGCAGCTGGAGCGTCTGAGCAGTCAGATCGATCTGGCGCCGACCCTGCTCGGGCTGTTGCATATGGATTATCGCTCGGCCTTTTACGGACGTAATCTGTTGCTGCCGCCGAGCGGGCCGGATCGAGCATTGATTGCCAATTACCAGCATCTGGGGCTTTTTGACGGTACCGATCTGGCGATTCTGAGCCCGCGGCGCGCGATGCGGGTGCATCCGGAGGTGCTGAAGCAGGATACCGAGCGCAGGCTCTCGGCGCCGGATGCCTTGCTGGTGCGTGATATGGCGTATTACCAGGGGGCGAGTTATGCCTATACGCACGGATTGCTTCAGGTTGGGAGCGGCGGGCGCTGATGCGCCCGGAACCTGTCTGGCGGTGCCTGTGGGCAGGATTTCTTGCGCAGGGAGCGTCTCAGGATGCCAGCCCTGAGGCGGGCCAATCGGCCGGTGCCGGTCCGTACTGGATGTCGACGATCAGATACTGCACATAGCCTTCCGGGGTGCGGACGTCGACTTCATCGTCGAGCTTTTTGCCCAGCAGCGCCTTCGCCAGCGGGGCATCCATGCTGAGCCAGCCCTTTTTCAGATCGAATTCGTCCGGCCCGACAATGCGGTAGCGGTATTCTTTGCCGGCTTCGTCCTCGAGCAGCAGCCAGGCACCGAAATAGACGCGCTCGCGGTTTTCCGGCAGCTGCTCGACGACGGTGAGCTGCTCCAGGCGTTTGCGCAGGAAGCGGACCCGGCGGTCGATTTCACGCAGCTGTTTCTTGCCGTAGATATATTCGGCATTTTCCGAACGATCACCCTGGGCGGCGGCCTCGGATACGGCCTGGGTGACTTCCGGGCGCTTGGTGCGCCACAGATAATCGAGCTCGTCGCGCAGACGCTGCTCGCCTTCGGGGGTGATATAGCGCGATGAGGGCGCACGTGGCGGACGAAAACGGGACATGGCGCACCCTGTTTGCAGTGAAAACAGAAAAGGGCGGCCAGGCCGCCCTTCGGGTTCGGATCGATGGTCAGCCGCGCTTGGGCAGCACATCCTTGAGCTTGTCGTGCATCTCACGCAGGCTGTTTTCGGTGGTTTCCCAGTCGATGCAGGCATCGGTCACGGAAACGCCGTACTCGAGCTTGGACAGATCGCTGTTGATGTTCTGGCTGCCCCAGCCGATGTTGCTTTCGATCATCAGACCGACGATGGACTGGTTGCCTTCTAGGATCTGATTGGTCACGTTCTGCATCACCAGCGGCTGCAGGCCCGGATCCTTGTTGGAGTTGGCGTGGCTGCAGTCGATCATGATGTTCGATGCGATACCGGCCTTGGCCAGCTGCTGCTCGCACAGGGCGACACTGACCGAGTCGTAGTTCGGCTTGCCGTTACCGCCACGCAGAACCACGTGGGAGTATGGGTTGCCGCGGGTGTGGATGATCGCCACCTGACCTTCGGCATTGATGCCGAGGAAGTTGTGTCCGCTGGCGGAGGATTTGAGCGCGTTGACCGCTACATCCAGGCCGCCGTCGGTACCGTTCTTGAAGCCCACGGCGCAGGACAGGCCGCTGGCCATCTCGCGGTGGGTCTGGGATTCGGTGGTACGCGCGCCGATGGCGGACCAGGACACCAGATCCTGCAGGTACTGCGGTGAGATCGGGTCCAGCGCTTCGGTGGCGGTGGGCAGGCCCAGCTCGGATACATCCATCAGCAGCTGGCGGCCGATCTTCAGACCATCGCTGATCTTGAACGAGTCATCCAGATAGGGGTCGTTGATCAGACCTTTCCAGCCGACGGTGGTACGCGGTTTTTCAAAATAGACGCGCATAACGATATACAGGGTGTCACTGAGCTCTGCTGCCAGCGCCATCAGGCGCTTGGCGTAATACTTTGCGTCAACCACGTCGTGGATGGAACAGGGGCCAACGACCACGAACAGGCGGTGGTCCTTGCGGTCGAGAATATCGTGAATGGTCTGACGGCCTTCCTCGACGGTCTGGCGGGCGGCTTCGGTCAGCGGGATCTCGCGCTTGAGTTGGTCCGGGGTGATCAGGATTTCTGTGGATTCGACATTAAGATCGTCTATCGGCTGTACGCTCATGCTGTGTTCCATAGTACTTCTTGTGCTCAGTGACATCCCTGGCACCCTGCGCGCCGGGGACAGATGGCCTCAAAAACAGAGGGCGATTCAATGTAGCCCAAATGCCAAAGAGGAACAATAAAGATCAGTGATAGGGGGTAATAGGAACAGGAATACCGGCCCAGAGCCTTTGGGCCGGTAATTGTTGTTTCAGAAGAAGGTGTACTTGAGGCCGATGGCGAGCAGGGTGCTGGCCAGAATCGGATGCAGGATGCGATCGGGCAGATGAGTGCCGACCCGTGTGCCGAAATAGATGGCCGGCAGCGAACCGGTCAGCAGGCAGGCCAGCAGGGTGAAATCGACATTACCGAGATAGATATGACCGATGCCTGCGGCCAGCGTCAGCGGTACGGCGTGAGCCAGATCGGTGCCGACGATGCCGCGAGAGCTCATCAGCGGGAACAGGATCAGCAGGATCGCAGTGCCGAGGGCGCCGGCTCCAACCGAAGACAGGGTCACCAGAACGCCCAGGAGCAGCCCCATCAGAAAGGTCATCAGGCGTGCATTGCGGCGAAACCAGGACGGCGTGGCGTCGGGCGCGGTGTGCATGCTGCGGATCTTGTTGCGAAACAGCAGTACGGTGGCGGTCAGTATCAGCATCAGACCGAGGCTGAAGGTGAGCAGTTCGGTGTAATCGGTACCTTCGTCGAAGACCAGTTTCAGCACCAGTACCGTGACGGCGGTCGCCGGCAGGCTGCCAGCGGCCATGGCAGCGACGGTTTTCCAGTCGATGGTGCCGCGGCGATGATGCATATAGACGCCACCGGACTTGGTGACGCCGGCATAGACCAGATCGGTACCGATGGCGATATGGGGCGGAAAGCCGAACAGCAGCAGCATCGGCGTCATCAGGGAGCCGCCACCGACGCCTGTTAAACCGACAGCAAAACCGACACCGGCACCGGCCAGAATGTAAGACAAGATATCCATCGAATATGGTCTATGGTTATAAGTGGTCAGGTAGATGCACTATTCTTGTGAATATGCAACGGGCTTTGGTAGCCAATGTAACGAGCGGGATGTATTCTTAAAAAGAATATTTCTTTATAGTTTTATCGTTTATTGATCTAAAGGCATCAATCGGAGAATCGGCATGAAGCTGCAACAACTGCGCTACATCTGGGAGGTCGCCCATCACGATCTGAATGTGTCGGCGACGGCTCAGAGCCTGTATACCTCCCAGCCTGGCATCAGCAAGCAGATCCGTTTACTGGAAGATGAGCTGGGTGTTGAAGTCTTCGCCCGCAGCGGCAAGCACCTGACCCGCATTACCCCGGCTGGGGAAAAGATTATCGAAACCGCCGGTGAAATCCTGCGCAAGGTCGAATCGATCAAACAGGCCGCCCAGGAGTTCAGCAACGAGAAGCGCGGTACCTTCTCCATTGCTACCACCCACACCCAGGCCCGCTATGCGCTACCTGCGGTTATTCAGGAGTTCATGAGCGCCTATCCTGAGGTGGTGCTCAACATGCACCAGGGGACGCCGACGCAGATCTCCGAGATGGCCGCAGATGGCTCGGTCGATTTTGCCATTGCGACAGAGGCGTTGGAGCTC
>CAYWUD010000056.1:0-10052 GCA_964461355.1 uncultured Pseudomonadales bacterium
TCCCGTCCGATCCTCGATCCCGACGGCAAGAAGCGCTGGGAGCTGCTGATCTGCAGCACGCCGCTGGTGGGTTCATCCCAGGCCCGCTTCCGTTTCGCCCTCAACTGCCCGGCCTCAAGCGTCAATTCCCAGTGGCTGAAGCAGGCGCTGGAGCAGGCGCTGGAAAGCGCGCTCGACTGGCAGAGGAGCTGGCGGCGGTTGGGTGTGCGGCCGATGCTGCGTCAGCTGCTGATCGATCGGGGTATTGCTGCGCGTCTGTTGCAGCAGCCCCTGGGCGAGCGGCGTCTGACCGACCTTCTGCATCTGGCCGAGCTGTTGCAGGAAGCGGCACAACGGATCAGCAGCGAGCACGGTCTGGTGCGCTGGCTGCATGAGGAGATCGAGCAGGGCGGGCAGGCCGAAGGCGCCCAGCTGCGTCTGGAAAGCGACACGGCGCTGGTGAAACTGGTCACCATTCACAAGTCGAAGGGGCTCGAATACCCGCTGGTGTGGCTGCCCTTTGCCATGCAGGCGCGCAAGGCGAAAAAAGCACTCTATCACCGTGACGGTGAACTGGTGCTGGATCTCGGTGGTGACTCGAAACTGGCTGAGCCTGAGCGGATGGCCGAGGATCTGCGTCTTCTGTATGTGGCGCTGACACGGGCACGGCATGCCTGCTTTATCGGCATCTATCGTGGCATCGAGAAGGGCAATGGCCTGAAAATCCGCGATACTGCACTCGGGCGGTTGCTGCAGGGGCCCGATGAGGCCGAATCGCTGGATGATGCGCTGGCCGCATGCACCGCCGAGGCGCCGATTGCCTGCCTGAAGCCGCCCAGCCCCACGCTGCCCGCATTTTGCGAAACAGCCGCGGACGCGCCGGTATTTCGTGCCCGACAGTTTGCCGGAACGCTCGAGCATAACTGGACGCTGGCGAGTTATTCGCGCCTGGTGCAGGGGCTCAACAGTGGCTGGCTGCAGCCGGGCATCGATCTTGAGGTGCTGCGCGAGCAGGATGCTTTGAGCGATGAGCCGCAGGCGCTGACGCCGTACCGCTTTCCGCGCGGAGCGCGCTGGGGCACCTTTTTGCATCATCTTTTCGAGGAGCTCGATTTTGGCGCCCCGGATCAGGTCTGGATCGCCGAGCAGTGCCGCGGCATCGGCCTGGATGAGGCCTGGGTGCCGGTGGTACAGCAGTGGGTGGGCGCCATACTGGCCACCGATCTGGATGCCCGAGGGCTACAGCTTGGGCGCCTGCCGGCAGATCGTAAGTGGGTGGAGCTCGAGTTCCTGCTGCCGCTTCGGGAAGTTAAGGCCGATGCCTTGAACCGTCTGTTGGCAACATACCGCGGTGGTGACTGGCCGGCGCTCGATTTTCCCAGTGTGCAAGGGATGCTGACCGGGTTTATCGATCTGACCTTCTGTCACGAGGGGCGCTATTACCTGCTCGACTACAAGTCCAACTATCTGGGCGATTCCGTGGACTGTTATCGCGGCGACCGGCTGCAGGCGGCAATGGCGGAACACCGCTACGATCTGCAGGCGCTGTTATACACGCTGGCTCTGCATCGCCTGCTGCGCCTGCGTCTGCCCGATTACGATTACGACACCCATGTGGGAGGCTGCTACTACCTCTTCTTGCGCGCGCTGGATGGTGGTGATGGTGGAGCTGGCGTCTGGTTCGATCGGCCCGAACGGGCGTTGATCGAGCAACTGGATGCGTTGCTGCTGCAACCGATGGGGGCTGCATGTTGAATCCGATGATCTCCGATGGTGCGCTGGCGGACTGGCGTGCGTTTCTGCGTCCACGCATCCGCGCACTGGACTGGCATTTTGCCGAGCTGATCGAGGCGCAGAACGGCGCCACCTGTGATGCGCTGTGGCTGGCGGCGGCGCTGGTCAGCTGGCGGTTGGGGCAGGGACACGTCTGTCTCTCACTGCACGCGTTCGAGCCGCAGCGTTGGTTTGGCAGTGCGGCGGCCGAGCCTCACTGGCCGGACCTTGCGGACTGGGCCGGGCAGTTGGCGCACCAGCCGATGGTGGCCGTAGCACAGGCAGCAGCGCCGCTGGTGCTGGACAACGAGCGCCTTTATCTCGAACGTTACTGGCAGTTCGAGTCATCGCTTGCCGGCATGCTGCTGCAGCGAGCAGAGCCCCTGCCGGTAGCCGAGCAGGCGCTGCGTGCTGCGCTGGGGCGGCTGTTCCCTGAGGCCGTGCCCGCAACGCTGGATCTCTTTGCCCCCCCGCCCGAGCCGGACTGGCAGCAGCTGGCCTGTGCGCTGGCTCTACGTCAGCGTTTTTCCGTAATTTCCGGTGGGCCCGGAACCGGTAAGACAACCACGGTGGTCAAACTTCTGGCCCTGTTGCTCGAGCTGGCCGAGGAGCAGCTGCCGGTGATCAAGCTGGCGGCGCCGACCGGGAAGGCGGCGGCGCGGCTGAGTGAGTCGATCGCCGGTGCCCTGGGACGGCTGGAACTCGATGAGGCGATTCGCGCGCAGATGCCCTGTCGGGCGACTACCCTGCATCGGCTGTTGGGGGCTCAGCGTGACAGTATCGAATTTCGGCATAACGCCGAGAACCCGCTGCACCTTGATGTGCTGGTGGTCGATGAGGCTTCGATGGTCGATCTGCCGCTGATGGCTCGCCTGGTCAGTGCGCTGCCCGAGCGTGCGCGCCTGATTCTGCTGGGCGACAAGGATCAGCTGGCTTCGGTGGAGGCAGGCTCGGTGCTGGGGGATATCTGTCAGGGACTGGACGCTGCGGCCTATTCCGAGTCGATGGCGCATTATCTGGGGGGGCAGACCGGTGTCGGTGCGCGCGCGTTACAGGCCGACGAGTCTGTACCTGTCATAGCCGATTGTCTGGCCCTGCTGCGACGCAGTTACCGCTTTGATCGTGATAGCGGCATCGGCGAGCTGGCGCGTGCCGTCAATCGGGGCGATGTCCGGGCCAGCGAAACGCTCTTTGAGCAGGGTTTTGCCGATATCGCCCGGGCCTCGATTACCCCCGAGGATTATCAGCAGCTTCTGGAACAGGCGGTCGAGGGCTATAGCGCCTATCTTCAGCGACTGGCTGCGGGTGCTCCGGCCAGTGCCCTGCTGCAGGCATTCGGGCAGTTTCAGGTGCTCTGTGCGCTGCGCGAAGGGGATTTCGGCGTGGACGGGGTCAACCGACGTATCGAGCAGCTGCTGACCCAGCGCGGCCTGATTCAATCGCGCGGGCAGGAGTGGTATCCGGGCCGGCCTGTGATTATCTGTGCCAACGACAAGGGATTGGGGCTGGCCAACGGTGATGTCGGGATCTGTATCAGTGATGAGCAGGGGCGTCGCCGGGTGGCCTTTGATCTTGGCGACGGTGAAATTCGCTACCATCTGCCCAGTCGTTTGCCCGCACATGAAAGTGTGTATGCGATGACGGTGCATCGCAGTCAGGGCAGCGAATTTGATCGCGTGGCACTGTTATTGCCGCCACGCAGCAATCCCGTGATTACGCGTGAGCTGATTTATACCGCTATTACCCGGGCCAAGGCCTATTTTACCCTGTATGCCCACTGGCCTGTGGTGGCTACCGCAATAACGCGGCGCACGGAACGTGATTCGGGACTGGCCGGACGGCTGTGGCAACATAACTGAATAAACAGCCAGCCGGTTTGTGCGGACAGTTGATCAAGGCACATAGTGATGATTACCGTTATTTAAACAAAAGCGCGTTGTGCCGCTCTGGATAAGCTCATGAGCGAGGTATATAGGTTGGGTCAGTGCTGTTTGAACGAGTTGCAAAAATAACAGCCGACCAGGACGTTTTTAATTAATTATTTGTTTTTTACGCGACCGACCTTATACTGCTGTTATCTCTCGTCTTATATGTTTGTTAAATGAGGTCTAATCCATGCAAGATCGTCTGAAATTGATGGAAGAGCTGCGTGAGCGTCTGGCACAGCTGGAACAGGAAGCGGCTCGTGAAGAAGAACTGAAAGGTTTCATGCAGCAGAGCTACGATAACCTGGTTTCTGCTCTGGCCGAGCGCGGCGCTTCTTTTGAAGATTTTGTACAGTTTAACCAGACTGAAATTAAAAAGATTATTGCCCGTGGTGATCGCGGTAGCGTAAAAGCACCGAAAGCCAGCCGCGCCAGCAAGGTGAAAATTCCGGCCGGCCGTTACACCAATGTGCCGCCGCAACTGGATGCGGTGTTTGAAGTTAAAGAGAAGGGACCGCGTCCGAAGCTGGTTCGTGAACATGCAGAGCAGCTGGGTATCGAAGCCTTTATGCAGCAATGCGCCATGGATGCCTGATTGTCAGGTTGTCCTGTAAAACAAAAGGCCCTGCGGGGCCTTTTGTTTTATCTGGATCCTGTGGTTATTGCCAGACCGGGCCAAAGCCCATTCCCCATACAATGACGGTGCCGGCCAGCATCGAAACCAGTACGACCAGTCCTACAGCCAGAACCGAGGTCGAGAACAGGAAGCCGCGTTCCTTGGGGATGCCCATCATGATCGGTATACCGAGATACAGCAGATAAACCGAATAACTCGCGGCAGCAGCAATACCCAGAATGGTCAGCATTAATGAGGGGTAGAGCGCCAGCACGCCGGCGACGAACATCGGCGTGGCATTGTACGCGGCAAAAATGATGCATTTGCGCATGCTGGGCGTGGTGCCGTAGGTATGGGCCATCCAGTGGACAAAAAAACCGATAAAAAAGGTCGCGCCCAGCATCGCCAGATAGGCAGCACAGGCCATGGCCATGGCGCTTTGTTCGGTGAGCAGGCCGGTTTGCCCCGGTACGTATTGCCAGCCTACCTTGGTGGCACCTATATAGGCGCAGATTGCGGGGATTGCCGCCAACAGCAGGAGGTGACTCAGGTAGCGGTTCCTGTTGGCCCGTGCTTCGGAGCGAATTTCCAGCCACTCCTCCTGTGGGTGGGCAAAGAGCCCCCAGACATGATTGAGCATCATGACAACCTCCTGATTAAGTCCATATCGACACGTGTTCGGCCCTTGTTGGCTGGCCGTTATTGTTCGGTGGTCTGCCTGAGCGGTGCTGATGCCACGGATAATCCCGATCTTGGTTGCTGCGTCTAACGCACACGGGCCGCACTGGTTCAGGCAGAATGCTATCGAGAATCACTCTCTATCAGAGTCTAGCTGATCCGTATTTTGTCGGTAGGTGATTACCGTATTGAACTTTGTACAAGTACGGATAAAGCCCTTCGGCTTCGGGGGATAGGATGCGAACTCGGCTCCGGATCACCAAGGCGAGGGCTATGCCGAGCGATACTCTGAACAAGACCGAACTGTTGCTGCTTTGTGGTTCCTTTCTGATGTGCGGGGGAGCGCTTGGCTTTCTGATCTGGACGCTGGCCTAGCCTGCGCCCACGCTTTTTTCCCTCCTGTTTCTCTTTTCCTCTGTTTTTTGCTTCGGGTTAACAACCTGTGCTCGCCAATTGCCGTTCTTGGTGGCAGACTAGATGGGTTATTCTGGAACTGTTAGGCTGGCTATTGCAGAACCAGCGGTCAGATCATCCGACAGGAATGGAGCAGATATGCAAGATCAACAACCCACCGTATTCATCATTGATGACGACGAAGCCGTTCGTGATTCCCTGAGGATGCTGATGAAATCTGTGGGGCAAGCCTGCGAGGTTTTTGCGTCTCCGGCCGAGTTTCTGGCCAGTTACGATGAAAATCGTCCGGGCTGTATTGTCCTCGATATCCGCATGCCGGGCATGAGTGGCCTGGAACTGCAAGGCAAGCTCAACGAAATGCACTGCATCCTGCCGATCATCTTTATTACCGGCCATGGTGATGTACCGATGGCGGTGCAGGCGATCAAGGATGGCGCGATGAACTTCATCCAGAAGCCGTTCCGCGATCAGGAGCTGCTGGATCTGATCAACGATGCGCTGAAACTCGATGCCGAACAGCGCAAGGAGCTGCTCGAGCACAAGGAGATCCTGCGTCGTCTGTCTACTCTGACCGATCGTGAGCGCGAGGTGCTGCGTCATGTGGTTCAGGGCAAGGCCAACAAGGTGATTGCTGCCGATATCAACCTGAGCCAGCGTACCGTCGAGATTCACCGTTCACGGGTGATGGAAAAGATGGGTACCAAATCACTGGCGCATCTTGTGCGTCAGATCATGCAGGTCAAGGAGCACCTGGGCGACGAGTTCAACTTCTCCTGAGTCTGACCACGCTGACAGTATCTGATACCAAAAAGGCCGGGCCGATTGCCCGGCCTTTTTGCATCTGCAGACCAGCCTGTATTGAACTCGGTACTGTTTTTTGGAATAGGGCGCGGTGTTGAATTTTGCTACTCTGGGTGCCTGCTTTATTTGCTCAAGAGGCGTTGATGGATAATCGTTTCAGTCCCCTGCAGCTGCGCATAAACCGTATTATCTTCGGCACCGAAACACGCGCCGGACGTACGTTTGATCTTTGTCTGATCGTACTGATTCTGGCCAGTGTCATATTGGTCATGCTCGATACGGTGGCCGACGTTAGTGAAGTGAACCAGTTTCTGTTCAGGCGACTTGAACTGGGTTTTACCCTGCTCTTTACCCTGGAATATGGCTTGCGTCTTTACTGTTCGCACAACCCTCGGGGATATGCCAAAAGTTTTTATGGTGTTGTGGACCTGCTGTCCATTTTGCCCACCTACCTCGGCTTATTGGTGCCGGGTCTGCAGTATCTTCTGGTGATTCGTCTGCTCAGGGTGCTGCGGATATTCCGAATACTGAAGCTGATGCGTTACCTGGGTGAAGCCAATGTGCTGTTACGTTCGATGGCGGCGTCCAAGCGCAAGATTCTGGTGTTCTTCTTTTCGGTATCGATTCTGATCACGATTTTTGGCTCGTTGATGTTTGTCATCGAAGGCCCTGAAAACGGGTTTACCAGCATTCCGAAAAGCATCTACTGGGCTGTGGTGACCATTACCACCGTCGGATACGGGGATATTACGCCGCAAACCATTCCTGGGCAGATGCTGGCCACTCTGGTGATGCTGACCGGTTATTCCATTCTTGCCGTGCCGACCGGGATTCTGACGGCAGAACTGGCGCAGGAGATTCGTCGCGACCGCGATCAGCGTCATTGCAACAGTTGTGGCCGCCGGGGCCATGATCCGGATGCCCGCTACTGCACGCACTGCGGCATGCTGCTCGGTCCCGGGCATCTGGGAGGGGGCTGAGGATCTTCAGCGCATAAAAAAACGGACCTTCAGGGTCCGTTTTTTTATCTGCTTGGTCTTCGGCTCAGGAGAAAACCACCGTCTTGTTGCCGTGGACCAGTACACGATCTTCCAGGTGGTAGCGCAGGCCGCGAGCCAGCGCCAGCTTTTCGCAGTCCTTGCCTTTGCGGATCATGTCTTCGATGCTGTCGCTGTGGCTGATGCGCACGATCTCCTGCTCGATGATCGGGCCGGCGTCGAGGTCGGCGGTCACATAGTGACAGGTTGCACCGATCAGCTTCACGCCGCGGGTGTAGGCCTGGTGGTACGGGCGGGCACCGGCAAAAGAGGGCAGGAAGCTGTGGTGGATGTTGATCATGCGTCCGGCGTAGGACTGGCAGATCGCCTCGGGCATGATCTGCATGTAGCGCGCCAGCACAATGGTATCGGCCTGATGTTCTTCGATGGCGGCCTGTACTTTGGCAAAGTGATCGGCCTTGTTTGCCTTGTCCACGGGGATATGGATAAAGGGAATGTCGTACCACTCGACGATCTTGCGCAGGTCATCGTGGTTGGAGATCACGCACGGAATATCACAGTTCAGTTCGCCGCTGTGCCAGCGGTGCAGCAGGTCGGCGAGGCAGTGGGATTCCTTGGAGCACATCAGGATCACGCGCGGGCGATGGGCCGAGTCGGTGATCTTCCACTGCATATCGAACTCTTCGGCGATCGGAGCAAACGCCTGGGTCACGCCCGGCAGATCGAACGGCAGAGAGTCCGCGTTGATCTCATGGCGCATAAAGAACCAGTTTTCCAGCGGATCGGAGTGGTGGCTGGCTTCGGTAATGGAGGCGTTGTAGGTGGTCAGAAAGGCACTGACCTTGGCCACGATCCCAACCCGGTCGGGGCAGGAGATCACGAGTCGATAAGTTCTGTTCATGGGGCTGAATTTTTCCGAAAAACGACTTCCCAGGGCGCTCAGATGAGCTACGGGTGGAAGGAAACGGCCAATTAAACCAGTTTTCCCCAGAAAGTGCGATACGCAACTAACCTTCCAGATCCGCGGTCTGGCTGTGGACGAACTGTTCCAGCGCCTGTAGCAGGCTCAGTTGCTGCGGGCTGGCCTGATCGCGCGCCTCGTTCAGCGCCTGATGAAAACCGGCCAATGAAAGATGGCCTTCGGCACCATCAATCAGGCGGCTGCGGCGGTGGCTCTGCCAGAGCGCCTGTTCCTCAGCATCCAGTGTTTCGGGCCAGTTGCGCGCCCGGTAGCGCAGCAGCATGGTATCAAGCCTGGGGTCCTTGAACGGGAATAGTGCGTCCTTCAGCGCATCGGGCGCCAGCAGGGGAATACGCTGGATCAGCGCTTTGTCCTGGGGGCTGAAAAAGCCGCCACTGTAGAGCTGAAGATCGGGGTCGCTATTGGGACTGAACGCCGATGTACTGTGGATTTCCTGGATCTTTTCGACCAGATCCGGAGTGCTGATCAGGCGCTCGTAGTGCTGCTCGCACAGGCCAAGATCGATCTTGAGGCGTGCGGCGGTCGCCGGATCCTTGCTCAGCAGGCTGAGTGGAGCGACGATCGGGCACTTGTTGATATGGATGGTTTTCAGCGGCGGGCGTTCGATCCCGGCAGGCAGATCGCTGCTGCGTGTATAGAGCCGCTCACGCAGGGTGTCGGCATTCTCTTCGATCAAGGCGCTCGGATCGACCGAGAGATCGATGGCGACGACGCCGTTCTTGTTGCCCGGCAGTGCGGCCAGAGGCAGCACCAGTGCGGCATGACCCCGTTCGGCGGGGAACATGCCGGAGATATGCAAGACCGGCTTCGGACAGAGCGGGTTGACCCACCGGCTGACCGCAGCCTTGCCGCGATTTTGGAAAAAATAGTCGTACAGTTTGGGGTGGCGGGTCTTGATCAGGCGCGCGATGGCGATGGTGGCACGGACATCGGCCAGGGCGTCGTGGGCCTGGCCGTGGTCGATGCCGTTGGCCACCGTCAGATGTTCAAGCTTGAAACTGGTAAAGCCGTCTTCGCGTTTGGGCCAGTTGATCCCCTCGGGGCGCAGGGCGGCGGTGGCCCGCACCAGATCCAGCAGGTCCCAGCGGCTGTTGCCGTTCTGCCATTCACGCGCATAGGGATCGAAGAAGTTGCGGTACAGGCCGTAGCGGGTGACTTCATCGTCAAAGCGCAGATTGTTGTAGCCCAGCGTGCAGGTGCCGGGCACGCTCATCACCTGTGCGATCCGACGAAAGAACTCTGCCTCGTTGACACCCTGCTCCTGTGCACGTGCCGGGTCGATGCCGGTGACCAGGCAGGCGATCGGATGCGGCAGCACATCGGTGGCCGGACGGCAGTAGAACATGTCGGCTGCGCCGATTTCGTTGAACTCAAGGTCGGTACGGATGCCGGCAAACTGGACCGGGCGGTCCCGGGCCGGATCGGCACCGAAGGTTTCGTAGTCGTGAAAGTACAGGGTCTGGGTCATGCAGGGCTTTGCTCAGTCGTCACACAGATGGCACTGGATACGGGCGCTGGAACGCTCGACCAGGATGTCCAGCAGGGCCTGAGCCTGATCTTCAGGCAGACTGCAGGTCAGGTTCAGTTCGGCGCCGTAATCGATCTGATCGATGGCCGCATCGAACTGGGGCAGCAGTTGGCGTACCAGACCGTCGAACTCGTAGCCGCAGCGGATGGCAACGGCGCAGGTGGCGATATGCTGGCGGGTTTCGAGGATGTCGCAGGCCGCCTGCGTGACCCCGGAGTAGGCGCGTACCAGCCCCCCGGCACCGAGCTTGATGCCGCCGAAATAGCGCACCACGACGGCCATGATTTCGCCCAGTCCCTTATGCTGCAGCACGTTCAGAATCGGTTTTCCGGCGGTCCCCTGCGGTTCGCCATCGTCG
>CAYWUD010000057.1:0-7167 GCA_964461355.1 uncultured Pseudomonadales bacterium
GGTACACCTGTTGCAGCAGCTTTTGCGCATCGATAAAGCTGATCAGGGCATCCTGCTGGTGGGGGTTGTATACCTGAAGCTGTCGCGTGCCGCTCTGGCCCTGCAGGATCTCGCCACTCAACGGCTGCGGCAGCGGATACTGGGTGCAGTCAAAACGCTGGGCAAGGCGGGCATCGCCGTAACCGACCAGATGCTCCGGCGTGTAATAGCGTTTTCCGGCAAAGGCGACGCGAAGCCAGCCGTGGCCGACCTGTTCGATCACGTCAAGCGGTTGCAGCGGCGGCGCAAGCAGCTCGGGCAGGGGCGGATTGCTTTCTTCAGGCGCAATCTCATAGAGCGGCGCAAAACTCAGGCTGTATCCGGATCCCAGCCGCTCTTCAGGAAAACTTGGCCGGTGTCCTGCAGGTGTTTCGATCGACAGAGCCGGGGCCTGACTGGCAGGAACCGGTGGCTGCACGCTGACGCTCGGCGCCGGCGGATGCCGGTAAAGCCAGAGGCTGATGGCGATCAGCAGCGTACCGGTCAGAATCAGGGCCCAGAGCCAGTAGTTGGGCCGGCCGGGCTTGGCGGTGCGTGGCTTGGTTCGGGCTTTGCCAGCACCTGTACCCTTGGCAGAAGCAGAAGCAGAAGCAGAAGTAGTGGCTTTGGGCTTTGTGGCCGCCCGTTCGGGGGCTGCTGTGGTGCCAGAGGCGCTGCGTTGTGCCGGGCGCTGCTGATAGGCCGTGGCCAGACGCTGACGGTTGAGGGCTGTCTGCTGGCCGGCCTTGAGGTCTTCACGCTGCTTGATCAGGGCCTGCTGGCGTTTATGGTAATGCATCACCGCCTGGTAGGCTTCGCGCAGGGCCTGGAACTGTTCGGTCGTGGTGCCCCCGGTGCGATCGGGATGCAGGGCTGCCGCCCGGCGTTTGTAGGCGGTGCGAATCTCGCTGTGGCTGGCGTCGGGGGTGATGCCGAGCAGCAAAAACTGACGCTTGAGTTTCGGATCCATGAGAGGCGCGGGTGCTCGCGTTTTTTTATTCCGAATTTCCAATCCAAAAAGGATAGAATAGGTCGCCTTAGAATATCGGGTTTTCCCCCCATGCACACATTACTTCTTTATACGACGTCCGGTTGCCATCTCTGCGAGGAGGCCGAACAACTGCTCGAACAGTTGCTTGCCCCCGACTGGTGGCAGCTGCAGCCGGTTGAAATTGCCGACAGTGCGGCGCTGATGGCGCAGTTCGGCACGCGGGTACCGGTACTCGGCCATGGCGGGCGGACGTTGGACTGGCCCTTTACCCAAGGCCAGGTGATCGAGTTTCTGCAAGAGGTGCTTCAGGATGGAGAGGCTTATGCCGGCGACATGGCTCAATGATGCGATTGCGGCGATCGATCCTGCCGCCGGAGAGGCGGCGCGGGCGCATCAGGCGATTCTGACCAAACCCCCGGGCTCGCTGGGACAGCTTGAAGATCTGGCGATCTGGCTGGCTGAACGTCAGCATCGCGTGCATCCGACCCTCGAAGCCCCGGAAATTCTGGTGTTTGCAGGGGATCACGGGGTCGCCGAAGAGGGCGTTTCGACCTATCCGCAGTCGGTGACGGTAGAGATGATCCGTAACTTCATCGGTGGCGGGGCGGCCATCAGCGTGCTGGCGCGCCATCAGGGCGCGGCGCTGACGGTCATCGACACCGGCACCTGTCAGTCCCCGTTGGGGATCGAGGGGGTGGTCGATGCCACCGTCGGCCCCGGTACACAGAACTTTACCCGTACCGCCGCCATGTCCGAAGCCGAACTGATGGCTGCACTCGAGATCGGGCGTCAACAGCTCGAAGCCCGAGTCGGTCGTGCCGATCTGATCATTCCCGGCGAGATGGGGATTGCCAATACCACCCCCTCAACCGCGCTGCTCTGTGCCCTGACCGGTGCTGATCCGGTGGCCATGACCGGCGCCGGAACCGGGCTTGATGACGCCGGCAAGCAGCACAAGGCGGCGGTGATTGGCCGCGCCCTGGCGCTGCATCAGCCCGATCCGGAGCAGCCCCTTGAGGTGCTGCGTTGTCTCGGCGGTTTCGAGATCGCCGCGATCACCGGATTGATGATTCGCGCGGCGCAAAAGGGCATACCGGTGCTGGTGGATGGTTTTATCTGCTCGGCTGCGGCCCTCTGCGCCGAGCGCATCTGTCCGGGTGTGCGCCAATGGCTGTTCTGGGCTCATCGTTCGGCAGAACCCGGGCATCGCCGAATGCTTGAGGCGGCCGGGGCCAATACGCCGATTCTGGATATCGGTATGCGCCTTGGGGAAGCTTCGGGTGCGGCGGTTGCACTCGGCCTGTTCCAGCAGGCGCTGGCACTGCACAACCAGATGTCCACCTTTACCGAAGCGGGCGTTTGCCCGCAGAACAAGGGGCGCTGACATGCAGCCGTTCTGGATGGCGGTGCAGTTTCTGACCCGGCTGCCCACGCCGGATATTGGCCTGTTGCCTGACCGTCGGGCCGCCGAAGCGTTCTGGTATTTTCCGCTGGTCGGGCTGCTGCTGGGCATGGTGCTTTTTGCTGCGGCGCTGCTCTTCGAGTGGCTCGGGCACTGGAATCTGGCGCTGACCCAGATCTGGGTGGTAGCGGCGATGGTTGTTGCGCTCTGGGCTTTTCTGACCGGCGGGCTGCACCTGGACGGTCTGGCTGATACGGCCGATGGCTGGATGAGTGGCGCTTCGCGCGAACGCACCCTCGAGATCATGCGCGACTCCAACTCAGGGGCCGGCGCGGTGATCTTTGTACCGCTGCTGTTGCTGCTCAAATTCAGCGCCTTGCTGCATCTTCTCAGTAATCAGGCGTTCTGGCCGTTGTTGCTGGCGCCGGTGATCGGCCGTGCGGCCATTATCCCGCTGGTGATCAGCACCCCCTGTGCGCGTACGGACGGTATGGGCCTGCGTCTGAAGCAGCATCTGCGCCTGAGTGTCCTGGCTCTGGTCCTGACGGCGACCGTACTTCTGGTTCTGGCCCTGGCCGGCATTCAGGGACTCTGGGTGCTGCTCGGCTGCGGCACGCTGGGACTGGCGCTGCGTCAGTGGATGCTGCGTCGTCTCGGCGGTTATACCGGTGATACGCTGGGCGCGAGTACCGAACTTCTGGAAACACTGGTGCTGCTGATTGCGGTGTTTGCCCCTTGAAGTGGCTGCTCGGTGCAGGGCTTCTGTTCGCAGCGAGCCTGACGGCCGCACCGCTTGTGGTGGTCGATGATCTGGGCCGCCAGATCCGCCTTGAGGCGCCTGCCCAGCGCATTGTCGCGCTGGCGCCACATCTGACCGAGAACCTCTTTGCGGTGGGAGCCGGCGCGCAGCTGGTCGGAGCCGTCGAGTTCAGTGATTACCCCGAAGCCGCGAAAGCCGTACCGCGCGTGGGGGGGTACAGTCAGATCAATCTTGAGGCGCTGATCGCGTTGCAGCCGGATCTGATTGTGGCCTGGCACAGCGGCAACAATGCGCGCCTCAAGGAGCTGCTCAAGCCGCTCGGGATCCCGGTCTATTACTCCGAGCCGCGCAGTTTCGAACTGATTGCCACCACCCTCGAACGGCTGGGGATACTGAGTGGCCATGCCGAGCAGGGGCTCCTTGCGGCCACAGGTTTTCGTCAACGGCTGGCCGATCTGGTCGAAGTTCAGGGCTCCAGGCCCTCGGTGCGGGTCTTTTTTGAAATCTGGTCCGACCCGCTGATGAGTATCAACCGTGAGCACCTGATCAGTCAGGTGATCGACCTCTGCGGGGGCGAGAATATCTTTGCCGGTTCGCCGGCGCTGGTGCCCCGCGTCGGTATCGAGGGCGTGATCGCCGGGAATCCAGAGGTGATCCTCAGCGGCGACAAAACCTCGCCGCATGGCTCCGGGCAGGAAGAGCTGCGCGCGCGCTGGGCGCGCTGGTCAAGCATTCCGGCGGTGGCCAAGGGGCAGGTGTACACCATTGACGGGGAGCTGATCCTGCGGCATACCCAGCGGATTCTGGCGGGTGCGGATCAACTCTGTGCGCGGCTTGATCAGGCGCGTCAGCGCTTTGCATCGACCTCGGCCGAGTAGCGAAAACAGTTCCGCCCGCAGTGTTTGGCCGCATACAGCGCCTTGTCGGCCAGGCGCATCAGCTGCTCGGGCTGCAGCGAATCGTCAGGGTAGAGGGCGATCCCGAAACTGACACCGATCTGTACGGTCACGTTGCCGAGTACGATGCGATCGTTGAACCGTTCGATCAGACGCTGCAGGGGTCGCTCCAGCGCATGCCGGTCTTCCGGGTCGATCATCACCACCGCAAATTCATCGCCGCCAAGGCGTGCAATCAGGTCGCTGACCCGAAAGGTGTGGCGTAATTGCGCCGCGACCTGCACCAGCAGCTGATCACCGATCTCATGTCCGTGGCGGTCGTTGACCACCTTGAAGTGATCGAGATCGATGGCCACCAGCGCCAGCCGGTATTGCTGGCGCGAGGCGATATTGAGCATGGCCCCCAGCCCTTCATTGAATTTGCGCCGGTTGGCCAGCCCGGTCAGCGGGTCGGTCATCGCCAGACGGGTAATTTCGGCCTGATCCTGTTTCAGCTGACTGATGTCGCGAATCAGATGAATATGCCCGAGTGCGCGCTCCTTGCGGCTGAGTACCGGCCCGCTGTGCGGTTCGCCGGGAAAAATGCTGCCGTCCTTGCGCTGGAAGGCCTGTTGGTGGGGGCTGTCGAGCGGCCAGGGCAGCGCATCGGGCGCGATGTCGGCGGTCAGATCGGCGATCGGGCGTTCGTTCATCTCCTCGGGCAGGTAGCCGAACACGCGGCTAAAGCGCGGGTTGGTAAAGCGAATGCGCCCCCCGGGGCCGGTGACCAGCGCTGCATCGGGCAGGCTGTTGAAAATGGCTTCAAAGAGCGCCTTCTGGCGCAGCATTTCGGCTTCGGCGGTACGCCGGCGCTGGATGTTCTTTTTCAGTTTGTAGTTGAGGTAGAGCAGCGCCAGGATCAGCAGCACGAACAGGCCGATCAGTCCGCTGAGAAGCCATAAACGCCCGCGCAGTCGATCGAGTTCGTAACCGCTGCCGGGCTGGAAGATAAAGCCGCCGAGGTCGTAATTCGCTTCGATCAGCCCCTGGGCGACCAGGGTATCGGCCATGTGCTGCCAGCGTCCCGGGTTCATATGGCCCAGGTCGATCAGATCCGGACGGATCAGCTGATACATCTGCTCGTATTCATAGCGAAGATGCGCGCGGCTCTTGGGGCTGGCGTAGCGCGTCTTGATCAGCTCGATCATTTCGTCCGGATGCTCGAGGGCATACCGCCAGCCCTTGAGGGCTGCCGCACGAAAGGCCCGTACCAGCTCGGGCTGCTCGCGCAGCAGGCGTTCGTGGGTAAACAGGATGTCGCTGTAAAAATCGATGCCATAGCGGCTCGGCTTGATTACTGCAAAGGGGATGCCCTGTTCGTGCAGATAGAAGGGCTCGTTGGTGATGTAGCCGTTAAAGGCATCGGTGTTGCCGCGAATCAGATCGTTGATGTCGTAGCTGGTCTTGATCACCTGTACATGATCGAGACTCAGCCCTTCGTTGTGCATCATCGCCAGCAGTTCGACGTCATCTTCGCGGCTGAGCATCATGATGCGGCGGTTGGTAAAGTCCTGCGGATTGTGAATATGCGCCGATTCGAGCGCGATCAGCGCCGATGGTGAATGCTGAAAAATGGCGGCCAGGGCGACCAGCGGCTGGTGATAACGCAGCCGCTGAAACAGGACCTCGGTATTGGCAACGCCGAACTGGGCACGGCCCTCGACCACTTCGATCACCGACTCGCGTCCCGGCGCCCCGGCGTGAATGGCTACATCGAGACCTGCTTCGGCAAAATAGCCCTGCTCCTTGGCCGCGTAATAGCCTGCAAACTGGTACTGATGGTGCCAGCGCAGTTGCAGGTTGACCGGTGTCAGTGCCCGGGCTTCGGGCACGAGCGCTACGAGCAGCAGGCAGATGCACAGCGTGCGTATGAAACGGCGGTTAAGATTCGTTTCTGTTGCAGGCACCGTGCGGCCTCCCTGCAGCCAGTCGTTACCTACTGATAGTTCTAGCTGATTTCGGCACGGCAGGGCGTATCTTTCTCGCCAGAACCGTTACCAGTCGATGCCGGCCTGAGCCTTGACCCCGGCACGAAAGGCGTGCCGCACATCCTCGATCTCGCTGATGGTATCGGCCGCTTCAAGCAGGGCCTTGGGGCAGCCGCGGCCGGTGATAATCACCGACTGCATGGCCGGGCGCTGTGCAATCGCGTCCAGTACCTCGGTTTCATCGATATAGCCGTAGCGCACCACATAGGTCAGCTCGTCCAGCATGACCACGCGTACCGAAGGATCGGCCAGCATGCGCCGTGCATCGGCCCAGACGCGCTGTGCGGCGGCTGTATCCTTGGCCTTGTCCTGGGTTTCCCAGGTAAAGCCGGTGGCCATCACCGAAACCTCGACATCGCCCATTTTTTCCAGCATGTCGCGGGCGCCGCAGGGGAGTGTCCCCTTGATAAACTGTACGAGTCCGGCCTTGAAGCCGTGTCCCACTGCGCGCAGCAGGGTGCCAAAACCGGAGGTGCTCTTGCCCTTGCCGTTACCGGTAATCACGATCAGGATGCCGCGCTCTTCGGTCGCTTCGGCAACCGCCTGATCGATATGTTCCTTTTTACGCTGCATCCGTTTCTTGTAACGGGCTGTCTTGTCCTGTTGTTCCTGCTCGCTCATGGTCCATTCCTGTGCTCTGTTGGGGCTACTGTAGCGAAAATCATCGGGGAAAAAAAAGGCTCCCTTGGGAGCCTTGGCAAGTATCAGAGTTCGGGGGTGTAGACCACCGAAACATAGGCGCCGCGATCCATGCCGTTGTAGCCGTTGGCGGTTGAATAGGCCTTGTCGAACAGGTTTTCAACCTTCAGCTCGGTGCGCCATTCGGGATCGAACTGATAGGCAGCGCGCAGATCGATCGTGCCAAAGCCTGAATTGCGCGTGCTGTTGCTCTTGTTGTCGTAGCTGTAGCGCTGCACCGACCAGGTACCGCCGATACTGAAACGGTCAAATCGGCGATCAAGGTCGAGGTTGAACTTCTGGCGCGGTACGCGGATCAGGTCGAGGTCATCTCCCTGCTCGATCTCCTGTCGCGGACTTTGTACGACCGCACTCAGACGTGCATCCCAGCCGAG
>CAYWUD010000057.1:7177-10000 GCA_964461355.1 uncultured Pseudomonadales bacterium
CGAGCATGACGCGCTGCAGCGCCAGCTCTACACCCTTGATCTTGGCTTTGTCGATATTGCTGGGCTGCCAGAACCAGGGACTGGTTTCAGCCCAGCTGATCATGTTGTCGATACGGTTACGATAAAGGTTGATCGACCAGCGACCGATGGCATGATCGCCGCGCAGCTCGAGTTCCTGGTTGTAGCTGGTTTCCGGCTGCAGATTCGGATTGCCCGAAGACCAGGGAGAGGCCGGCCAGTAGAGGTCGTTGAAGGTCGGCGCACGGTAGGCTTTGCCGAAGGAGGCGATCAGACGCATGTCTTCGGGCAGGTCGAGGCCATAGGCGATGTTGCCGGTGGTGACGTAGCCGAACTGCTCGTTCTTGTCGCGGCGCAGCCCCAGTTGCAGATCGCTGTGGTCAAACTCGGTCCGGTTCTGAAGGAAAAAGGCCCAGTTGTAACGCGCATCCACCTTCTTCTGGGTAGCAGGATCGATGTAGTCGGTTGAACCGTCCACCTCATCTTCGTAGAAGTCGATGCCGAAGGTCAGCAGGTTACCGGTGTACCACTCAAGGTCATTGAGCAGCGAGGCGCTGCTCCGGGTGGTTTCGAATTCGGAATCCGTGACGCCAGCCTTGGTCCGGTTCCGGTTATGATCGCGGCTGTACCCGAGATTGATGCGGCTGAACCAGATATCGCTCATCTGCCGCTCAAGGAAGGTACTCAGGGTGCTGTTACGAAACAGGCTGTAGAAAGCATCGGTATTGCTGGTGTCGTCGTATTCGCTGCGCCCTTCATTGTGCGTCAGGCTGAATCCGGTACGGGTCAGTGCGTCGAGTTCCTGCTCCAGACGCAGATATCCATTGCGATTACGGTAGGCATCGTGATCACTGTTCGGGCGCATTGCACCGGTGCCGCTGCCGTATTCCGGCGCGGTGTGATCGATGCCGCCGGTCGCGTAGTAGGCGCCCCCCACGGCGATGGCCGTACCGTCGTTGCGGACGCTGTAATGGGCTGCGTATTCCTGGGTCTTGTGGCTGCCGCCACCGGCCTTGAGGGTCAACTGCGGCTGGTCGCCGGCCTTGCGGGTAAAAATCTGGATCACACCCCCGATGGCATCGGAGCCCCAGATGCTCGAGCGCGGTCCGCGCACGACTTCGATACGTTCGATCTGTTCCGGACTGATCGACTGCAGACTGGCCTGACCATTGGTTGCACTGCCGATCCGTACGCCATCAACCAGTACCAGGGTTTGCGAACTGTTGGTGCCGCGAATGGAAATACTGGTATTGCTGCCGGGCCCGCCGTTCTGGGTCAAACTGACACCGGGGAGGGCGCGCAGCAGTTCGGGTACCGATTTGGCCTGTTTCTGTTCGATCTCTTCACGGGTGATCACCGATACCGGAGCCAGCGTCTGGTCAATGCTCTCGGCTGTACGGCTGGCTGTGACGATCACCGGCTCAAGGTCGAGCGCTTCGGCCTGAAGCGGCAGCGCAGTGGAACCGAGCGCGAGCAGTGCGGCGGTCATTCGGTTGGGGTAGAAGTTCATGTTCGCGAAACCTTATACGACAAAAGTTGTTAAGGATTCAGCTTGGGAGGAAACAGGCAGGCGTAGAGGAAGGTCTCGCCCTGGTGCGGCCCTCCGCAACACCAAATCGGGATCGCGAGGACGGCCGGTATCCGGGCTGACGACCAGCAGCGAGGCTGCGGGCCCTGTCGCCTTCCCATGGACGTATCCACAGTGGCCTGATGACAGGGCTTGGGTCGATCACCGTTGCGGGGGCAGCGCTGGACTTACACAATGGCATACCAGCTTCCCGTTTAACCGCTCATGGTTACAATGAGCAGGCACCGTTCTCGAAGAGGGTGCAAAATAGGGTTTTGCCCTCGGTTAGTCAATCTTTTGTCTTTTTTTGCAGTGTGAGATGCTCTGTAAACGACATATGTAAGGAGTTTTGCACTTGATGCAAACGGACAAGGCGCGCTTGTTGCGCATCGCTTCCTATGCTTCGGTGACCACGGCACTGATTCTGATTGCCGCCAAGGTGTCTGCCTGGATGCTGACCGGATCGACCAGTATTCTGGCAACGCTGGTCGATTCCCTGCTCGATGCCCTGGCCAGTATCGTCAACCTTCTGGCGATTCGCTGGGCGCTGATCCCGGCTGATGAGGATCATCATTTCGGTCATGGCAAGGCCGAACAGCTGGCGGGACTGGCACAATCGGCCTTTATCGGCGGTTCGGCCATCTTCGTCATGCTGAGCGCACTGGAAAAACTCGTGACCGGCCAGACCATCGCCCAGGAACGGATCGGTATCGTGGTCATGCTGTTCTCGATGGTCGCAACGGTGCTGCTGCTGCTGATTCAGAAGCATGTGATCGACAAGACCGGATCGGTGGCGATTGCCGCCGATTCGATGCATTACCGCATGGATCTTTTGACCAATGCCAGCGTAATTGCGGCGATGCTGCTTTCGCTGTGGGGCTTCAAGCAGGCCGATGCCGTGCTGGCGATCGTTATCGTGGTCTACATGCTCTACGGTGTCTGGGGCATCGTGTCCGAGTCGATCCAGGTGCTGATGGATCGCTGTCTGCCCCCCGAAGATGAGGCGAAGATCGTCGAACTGGCCGAAAGCATTCCCGAGGTGATCGGCGTACACGAGCTCAAGACCCGGCGTTCGGGCAGTGTGCCGGTGATGCAGATGCATCTTGAACTCGATGGTGCATTAAGCCTGCAGCAGGCGCATCTGATCACCTACCGGGTCATTGACTGGATCCACAGCTGCTACCCCGATGCCGAGGTCATCATTCACCAGGACCCGATCTGACCCGGATACTCAGTCG
>CAYWUD010000058.1:0-9939 GCA_964461355.1 uncultured Pseudomonadales bacterium
CTGTCGATCAGGGCCTGCTGCTCTGCCGCATCGAGGAGACTGAGCAGCTCGACCCCTTCGAGCACAATCTGCTGATCGGCCAGCCCGGTATCCACATCACCGGGCACAAAGGCTCCGCTGGTACTGATGTGCAGCACCGTATTGCCACCGCTTTCCTCGAAATAGAGGAAGTTCTGCAGTTCGGCACTGCTCGGCTGTTCCGCATCCAGCAGATCGCTCAAATCAAGCACATCGCCGGAGACAATCGCCTGATTCTCGACACTGATATCAAAGTCACGGATGGTATCGATCGCCGGCGAACCCACGCTGCCCTGATCATCGGCCTCCCAGCGGAAACTGTCGCTGCCGAGGTCGCCGGCCAGCTCCTCGATATCGCCGATCAGGGTGTCATTACCGGAGCCCCCGATCAGAATATCGTCGCCCAGCCCGGCAACCAGCTGATCGTCACCGCCGCTGCCCTGCAGCAGATCGCCCTCGTCACCACCCTCCAGCGGTGAGCCGGTACCATCGAAATCGACGCTGAAGGCGATCGGCACACTGTCGGTATCGGCGTCGGTAATGGTGCCGGTAAAGTCGATCGCCAGATCATGCAGATCACTCTGCTGATAGAGCGAGAAGTCCGACACCAGAAACGCGCTGTCTCCGGTCGGAGTCAACTCGATGGTATCGAACGCATCGTCACTCTGAATCAGCAGTGACTCACCGGCCGCCAGAGTGACCGTCACCGGATCACCGACCGCCACCCGCTGATCGGCATAGGTGTCGGGATCTCCGAGCGTATCGGTGTGGACAAACAGCTGGTAGGTCAGCGTGGCCGCGACCGGCGCGCCGTTCTTGGCCACGATCCCCAGGCGCGCCTGGGTGATCTGCTCGAACGCATCGATATCAATCTCGTTGCCCTGCGCATCCTGCAACGGATAGGTGCCCCCGCTGCCATCGTCGCTTCCGGGAATGCCCCAGTCCGCGCTCATCGTGGTGATCACAAAGGTTTCACCGCTGACGATATCCAGAGGCTCGCCCACCCCGAAACCGTTGGCATTCCAGTTCACGTTGTCGCCACCGGCCGTCATCCACAGACTCGGCTGATCGTCCGCCTTGCTGGCAAAGGCGTCGGGCTTGTGGCCACCGCCATGGGTATCGGTGACATCGAAGGGAATCGCCTCGCTCACATCCAGCGGCTGCAGCAGGTCAACCCGGTAGACGCCGGCAAGGGCATCGGTCGTCAGGGTGAACACCGGCGTATCGACTCCCGGGGTATAACGGCCATCGGTATCGGCCGCACCGGCGACATAAGCGGTCAGCACACCACTCAACGGATCGAAGGAGCTGAGCACCGGCGCCCCAGCGGACGTGAGCGCCAGAGTTTCCGTACTGCCGTCGGCATAGCGCGCAGTGGCCTGCACCACGCCTTCGGCACTCTCGGCGGCCGCCAGCTGCACCACCGCGCCGCTGCCGTCATCGGCGCCATAGCGGGCGAAGGGGGCCGTGGCACTCATGCCCTCAAGATTGAACAGCACGGTATTCAGGGTAAAGGTCAACGGCTGGTCGTTGTGGATATCGACCCGCAACGAGACTGCCGCCGAGTCGACCTGACCGTCGTTGACCGTCACACTGAACAACTCGAAGGGCGTGCCATCGGCATCATGGGGCACGGCCGCAAGCAACCGGTATGTCCAGTAACCGTCGCTGTAGAGCGCCAGCATGCCGTAGTCACCGGCCACCGTACCGAGCAGGGTCCGCGGCCCGAGAGGATCGTATACGCCCACCGGTTCGCCGCCGACCCGAATCGTCAGGCTGTCACCATCGACATCCGAGATCGCCAGCATTCCGGAAACCCGGGTGGTTGCGGTGCCGGCTTCGACACCACGCTGACTGCCACTGGGCAGGGCCGCTTCATCCACCGCCTCCCGGGCCTCACCGATCAGCTCCGGCACATCATTGACCGGCGTGACCGTAATCGAAAAGCCCAGCGTCTGATCGCCCCCCTCATCGGTCGTCGCCTGAACCGACGCCAGAATCGCACCGGCGGCGGTATTGTAATGCTCCGGCACCTCGAAACTCGGCACCACCAAGGGACCGTCATCCGGCTCCCAGGTAAAGGACCAGCGGCCAGCCCCCAGTTCGGTCCAGCCGCTCATATCCGCGCCGGCCGGTACCTGGCTCAGGGTGATGCGGATGGCGGTCAGCTGCTCGGAAGTATCGGCATCGGTCACCAGCGCATGGATATTGTCATTGAGATCGATCACCGCTCCCACACCTTCGGGACCGCTGTCTTCGGCCAGCACTTCGGGCGTGACCTGAAGCTGAAGATCCTCTTCTACCGCCAACGCAATGGTCGCGGCGGCGCTGTCCTGTCCTTCATTGCTGACCGCCAGCACGCTGTATCCGATCGGTGCCCCGTCGTTCACAATGCTGCCGGGTACGCCGGCAGTGGCGTAATCGACCGGCAGACGAATCCCGAACGACTCCGGCAGGGTGCCGTCGGGCTCAAGCTGAACCGTCAGCAGTGTGCCGGCAAGGGATGCAGCACCATAGGCTTCGGTGTTGGCCGGCAGATGGGTAAAGCTGATCACCAGCGTCTGCAGCTGCTCGGAACCATCGGCATCGGTAATCGCGACCTGAACCGCATCGGCCAGATCAACGATCACCGCGGCATCGGTTTCCTGCCCCTGAACGGCCGTGGCCGTCAATTGAATATCCTCGGTCGCAGTGCCCTGGATACGGATCGGCAACTGCACCCCGGTGGCGCCGCCCTCGTCCGAAGTCACCTGCAGCAGCCCGGTCAGGCTGCCGGCAAAATCGGCGGGCAGTATCAGACTCAGGGCCTCAAGGTCTGCCGGGGTTCCCTGCCACTGATTGCCGTCAAGCGTGCCGGCACTGACGCGGGTACCGTCCGGCAACTGATCGAAGGTCAGGCTGATACGTGCATACTGCTCCGAATGGTCGGCATCGGTAATCGCCGGCAGCAGCGGCCCCAAGCCGAGCGGCACCGACGCCGCATCCTCGGTATAGTCGACCGTCCAGCCCTCACCGAGCTCATCGGCAAAGGGCTGCAGATCCTCCTCGACCTCGACGATCAGGGTACTGCTGGCACTGTCGCTGCCCTCGTTGCTGACGGCGCTGACGGTGTAGACAATCGGCGCACCGCTGTTGATCGGGGTATCGGCCAGTCCGGCCGTGGAGTAATCGGCCGGCAGCAGAATACCGAAACTTGGCGGCAGATTGCCTTCGGCATCAAGCGTGACGGTCAGCACATTACCCACCAATACGGCATCACCGATCGCCGTGGTTCCGGCCGGCAGACGATCGAAACTGATACTCAGCGCCTGCAGCTGTTCATTGCCATCGGGGTCACTGATCGCCACGCCGATGCTGGCCGCCAGATCGATCAGCAGCGGTTCATCGGTTTCCAGTGCGCGTACCGGATCGGTACGGATCAGGATATGCTCGCCGTCGATCGTTTCCGGCTCCAGTCCGCCAAACTCGTTGACGATTACCGGTTCTTCCGGCGCGCGCGGCGGGATATCCCAGAGACTGGCCGGATCGATCTGCTCGACTACCCGCCCAAGCTGCACGATACCGCTCCCCTCGTTGCCGGGTGTGCCGGCTCCGGGTCCGGCAGCGGTGGCTTCGAGCAGATCGGTCAGATCACCGCCTTCAGCCAGAGTCTGCAGAATCTGCTCCAGCGTTTCCGGCGCCAGGGTACTCTCCCCTCCCTCTGCAGCGGCCAGCTGCGCCGGCAGCATCGGCAGCTCTCCGGCAGTGCGCTGGCTGATCAGCTGACCTTCATAGGTGGCCAGTTCGACCGAACTGCCTTCGGGCGTAATCAGTACTTCGCCTTCCAGCAGCACATCACCGGGCTTGAGTGCACGCAGCTCCCCTGCTGCAGTGCGCGCATAGGCGACGCCAATCACGGCAACGACCGTAGCAATCGGGTTCCCCAGGGTCATGGTTGTGTCCTCGCTCAGGCTGGATAGAAATAGAACCTTCCTCTTTCAAGCCTAGGCCCCGACAACCGCCCCGATTAGTACTCAAGTCGCAGAAAAACCAGAAAAAAACGCCTTGCTTTAGAGCCTTTTACTGCGGGCGAAACGGGCCTCATTACGAAGGTGATCTAAACCCAAAAAGACAGGGCACCGGCGCAACGAACCCCGGCGACTCAGCTGCTCATAAGCACGGCACGGCACCTTCGGAAAAGGGCGCTCGCGGTCTTGATCGCCCCTACCCCGGCGCTGGCGGCTGTTGTATCCTACGCCGATTGTATTGACAGCTTATTTTCACTCACCGTCAGGTGACCAGCAGGTTCCAAGGTTCCTATGGAAGAGCATTACCAACCCCACGAAATCGAAGCCCGCGTCCAGCAGTTCTGGACCGACAACAGCAGCTTCGCCGTCCAGGCCGACCCGAGCAAGGAGAAGTACTACTGCCTCTCCATGTTCCCCTATCCCAGCGGCCGACTGCACATGGGGCACGTGCGCAACTACTCGATCGGTGATGTGGTCTCCCGCTTCCAGCGCATGCAGGGCAAGAACGTGATGCAGCCGATGGGCTGGGACGCCTTCGGCCTGCCGGCGGAAAACGCGGCGATCAAGAACAAGACCGCCCCGGCACCCTGGACCTACGACAACATCGAGTACATGAAGAACCAGCTCAAGTCGCTGGGCTTCGGTTATGACTGGGACCGTGAAATCGCCACCTGCAAGCCCGACTACTACCGTTGGGAACAGTGGTTCTTCACCAAGCTGTACGAAAAGGGACTGGTCTACAAGAAGACCGCCTCGGTCAACTGGTGTGAAAACGATGCCACCGTTCTGGCCAATGAACAGGTGATCGACGGCTGCTGCTGGCGCTGCGACACCCCGGTGGTACAGAAATCCATTCCGCAGTGGTTTATCAAGATCACCGCGTACGCCGACGAACTGCTGGCTGACATCGACAGCCTCGAAGGCTGGCCGGAACAGGTCAAGACCCAGCAGCGCAACTGGATCGGCCGCTCCGAAGGGGTCGAGCTGGACTTCGATCTGGCGGGCAACGGCGACACCCTGCGCGTCTACACCACCCGCCCGGATACCCTGATGGGCGTGACCTACGTGGCGATCGCCGCCGGTCACCCGCTGGCGCAGCAGGCGGCACAGACCAACAGCGAACTGGCCGCATTTATCGACGACTGCCGCAACACCAAGGCCTCCGAGGCGGAACTGGCGACCATGGAGAAGAAGGGGATGGCCACCGGCCTGACCGTTCGTCATCCGCTCGATGGCCGCGAAGTACCGGTATATGTGGCCAACTTCGTGCTGATGGAATACGGCACCGGTGCTGTAATGGCCGTTCCGGCCCACGATCAGCGCGATTACGAGTTCGCCAGCAAGTACGGCATCGAAATCCGTGGCGTGATCAAGCCGGCTGACGGCTCCGAGCTGGATATTTCTGAAGCGGCCTACACCGAGAAAGGCATCCTGTTCAACTCCGGCGAGTTCGACGGCCTCGACTTCAAGGGCGCCTTCGACGCCATTGCCGCCAAGCTCGAAGCCCTCGGCAAGGGCGAGAAGACCGTCAACTACCGTCTGCGCGACTGGGGCGTATCCCGTCAGCGTTACTGGGGTGCACCGATTCCGATGCTGAACCTCGAAGACGGCTCCGTGGTTCCGACCCCGGCCGATCAGCTGCCGGTCGTGCTGCCCGAAGACGTCGAAATGGACGGCGTGCACAGCCCGATCAAGGCCGATCCCGAGTGGGCCAAGGCCCAGTACAACGGCCAACCGGCGCTGCGTGAAACCGATACCTTTGACACCTTTATGGAGTCGAGCTGGTACTACGCGCGCTACTGCTGCCCGCACAACACCGAAGCGATGCTGGACCCGGCGCAGGCCAACTACTGGCTGCCGGTCGATCAGTACATCGGCGGTATCGAGCACGCGGTGATGCACCTGCTGTATTCACGCTTCTTCCACAAGCTGCTGCGCGATGCCGGTCTGGTCGAAAGCGACGAGCCCTTCAAGCGTCTGCTCTGTCAGGGCATGGTACTGGCCGATGCGTTCTACTACACCAACGAGCACGGCGCCCGCATCTGGGTTTCTCCGACCCAGGTAAGCGTAGAGCGTGACGAAAAGGGCCGTATCACCAAGGCGGTCGATCCGGAAGGTCACGAGCTGGTGCACTCGGGCATGGTAAAAATGTCCAAGTCCAAGAACAACGGGATTGATCCGCAGGAGATGGTCGACAAGTACGGTGCCGACACCGTGCGCCTGTTCACCATGTTCGCTGCGCCGCCCACGCAGACTCTGGAGTGGAACGAGTCCGGCGTTGAAGGCGCCCAGCGCTTCCTGCGCCGCTACTGGAAACTGCTGGCCGAGCATCTGGCCGAAGGTCCGGTGGTCGCACTCGACAAAGCGGCCCTGAACGACGATCAGAAAGCGCTGCGCTTCAAGCTGCACGACTGCATCGAGAAGTTCACCGCCGAATGTACCGACCGTCACGCCTTCAACACCGCCATCGCCAAGGTGATGGAACTCCTGAACGCGGTGTCCAAGTTCGATGACAGCAGTGCACAGGGCCGTGCCGTAGTCCGTGAGGCGCTGGAAGCGACCACCCTGCTGCTGGCGCCGGTGTGCCCGCACATCACCCACGCGGCCTGGGAAGAGCTCGGCCACCGTGACGCGATCATCCACGCGGCCTGGCCGGCTGTCGATCAGGACGCACTGGTACAGGACAGCATCACCCTGGTGGTGCAGGTCTGCGGCAAGAAGCGCGCCGAACTTCAGGTTGCGGCCGACGCCAGCAAGGAGACCCTGGAAGCACTGGCGCTGGCCCATGAAAACGTACAGAAGTTCACCGAAGGAAAAACCGTCCGCAAGGTGATCGTGGTACCGGGGAAACTGATCAACATCGTGGCCAACTAAGGGCCCGGGGGGAACGAGGATGTTCAAAGCGATACACAAGGCGGCCCTGCTTGGCCTGATGCTGGTTGTCGCCGGCTGCGGCTTTCAGCTGCGCGGAACCCAGGTCGTTGACAGCGATCTGCAACAGCTGGCCCTGACCGGCCAGGATCGCGAACTGCTGGTCGGGCTGCGCAGTCTGCTGCAGAGCAACGGCATCAGCGTGGCGGAAGGCTCGGCCTACCGTCTGGAGGTGCTGGGCTATCAGCAGAAACGTCAGGCTGCCGCCTACAACGGCGCCTCAGCCGCCCAGTATCGCGTTGAAGGTCAACTCGACTGGCGCCTGTCCAACAGCGAAGGACTGGTGCTGATCGGCCCGGAAGCACTGCGTGCCGAGCGCCTGTACACCTACAGCGACAGCACCGCGACTGCGGCACTCTCGGAAGAGAAGATGCTCAAGCGCGAGCTGCAACGCGAACTCAGCCAGCGTCTGGTACGCCGCGTAGCGACGATCAGCAATGAACAGCTGGCTCTGAGCGAGCAGGCCGCACGGGCCCAGCGTGACGCGGCCGAAGCGGCCGCCGTCAAGGCGCAGCAGCAACGGCCGGTGATCCTGCCAGCGCTGCTGCCGCAACCGGCCGAGTAAACCCTCCCGAACCGCAGGCCTGTCCTGCGGTTCTTTTCTCCCGCCTGCCGTGCAGCAGCGCCTTGCGAACTCCAGACCATGAAACTGCGTCCCGAACAGCTTGCCCAGGCCCTTCAGCGCGCTCTGGCACCGGTCTACCTGATCACCGGTGACGAACCCCTGCGGGTGCTGGAAGCCCTGGATGCGGTGCGCGCTGCGGCCCGCAGCCAGGGTTTTGATGAACGCATGCGCCTGGCCACCGACCTCAACGGGTTCGACTGGAACGAATTGCTCGAGGAAGCCAACGCACTGTCACTGTTTGCCCAGCGCAAGCTGATCGAACTCGACATCGCCAACGGCAAGCCCGGGGACAAGGGCAGCAAGGCGCTGGTGGCCTACACGGAAAATCCAAGCCCGGACAACCTGCTGCTGATTAGCTGCCCGAAACTGGAAAAGAGCAGCCAGAACAGCAAATGGTTCAAGGCTCTGGAAAAGCTCGGGGTCATCGTCCAGATCTGGCCGCTGGAACCGCGCGAACTGCCGGGCTGGATCCGTCAGCGTCTGCAGCAGGCCGGCCTCTGCGCCAGTGAAGACGCCGTGCTATTGCTGGCCGATCGCATCGAAGGCAACCTGCTGGCCGCCGCGCAGGAGATCGAAAAGCTCAAGCTGCTGGCCGTTGATGGCCAGATCGATCTGGAGCTGATGAGCGAGGCGGTCGCCGACAGCGCCCGCTTTGATGTCTTTATCCTGGTCGACAACGCCCTCAAGGGCGATGCCGTGCACAGCCTGAAAATTCTGCACGGGCTCAAGGGCGAAGGCATCGACGCCACGGTGGTGCTCTGGGCACTGGCGCGCGAACTGCGCCAGCTCAGCCAGCTCGCACGCCTGACCCGCCAGGGTCAGTCACTCGATCAGGCACTCAAACAGGTCTCCCGTGAAACGCGGGTACCGGAGTTTCTGCTCAGCAAGCGCCGTGCGCTGATTCAGGCGGCCCTGAGCCGCCACTCCGAACGTCAGCTGCGCCAGCTGATCGAAGCGGCCGCACTGATCGATCGGGCCATCAAGGGGCAGGCTGCACTGGAGCCCTGGCTGGCACTGGAAGCACTCTGTCTGCAATTGGCCGGTATTTTCACACCAGCCTGTCAGGATTTCGTAATGCTAAAGTAAGTCGTACGTCAGGGTTAGCTGGTCGCTTATTGACCTGTCGGGGAAATCCCTTATAGTCCACGGGCCCTGACTCTCGAGCCCTACCCGGCTTGATGTCCGGACCAAGACACCGACCTCCTCATCCTAAAACGACACACTGACTGACCTATGCAACAACGCGGACAATTCAGCTCCCGGCTGGGCTTTATTCTGGCGGCTGCCGGTTCGGCCGTCGGCCTCGGCAACATCTGGGGCTTCCCCACCCAAACCGCCAGCAACGGCGGCGCGGCCTTTCTTCTGATCTATCTGGCGTTGATTTTTGTGCTGGCCTACCCGGTGCTCTGTGCCGAGCTGTTGATCGGCCGTCACGGCCAGTCCAACCCGGTGGCCTCGATGCAGCTGATCTGCAGCCACCGCAGTACGCGCAAGGCGGCCACGCTGGTCGGTCTGGCGGGCATGATCACCGTTTCCGGGATTCTGAGTTTCTATGCCATCGTGGCCGGCTGGATGATCGCCTTTATGGGTGAGCCCCTGGCCCTGATGGTGGGCGCCGAGCAACCGGCCAACTGGATGACCTCCTTTGGTGTCGGCCGCAACCTGCTGTTTACCGCCATCTTCATGCTGTTCACCATCTGGGTGGTCAACGCCGGGGTCAAGGAAGGGATCGAGAAATGGTCCCGCCGCCTGATGCCCGCCCTGCTGGTTCTGTTGCTGCTGCTGATCGGCTACCTGCTGACCCAGGAAGGCGCTGCCGATGGCCTGAAAGCCTATCTGGTTCCGGACTGGAGCCATGTGAGCCCGGAGCTCCTGCTCAAGGCGATGGGTCAGTCGTTCTTCTCCCTCTCGCTCGGTGTCGGCACCATGATGATCTACGGCTCCTACCTCAGCCGTGACGAGAACCTGCCGAAGCTGGCTGCGCAGGTCACCCTGGTCGATACCGGCGTGGCGGTACTGGCCGGTATGCTGATCATGCCGGCCATGTATGTGGCCCTGCACAACGGCGTCGAGATTTTCGATGCCAATGGCGCCCTGATCTCCTCCGGCGATCTGGTGTTCCAGGTTCTGCCGGCCCTGTTCGATACCATGGGTTCCGCCGGTCTGATCGCCGCAACCGTATTCTTCCTGCTGATGAGCATCGCCGCCCTGACCTCCTCGATCTCCATGCTCGAAGTACCGGTTGCCTATGTGGCCGAGCGCTTTGCCCTGCCCCGGGCCAAGGCCGGTTATCTGGTCGGCGGCGCGATCATGGCCTTCAGCGTGCTGGTCATCTTCAACTTCGGTTTCCTGTTCGGC